>SKPY01000390.1 GCA_007119305.1 Nitriliruptorales bacterium | reverse complement strand
CTCGATGTCCGCGTAGCGGGTCACGGCGTAGTAGCCCGGCCCCTGGGGGAAGTCGGGGATCTGCGGCTCCTCGAAGAACGCGAAGGGCTCCTGCTCGCGCAGCACCCGGAAGGCGTTGTCCCGCCACTCCATCGGCGCCGACCAGAAGTCGGGGCTGGTGACGTCGATCTCGTTGAGGTCCGGGGTGGTCGTCTTGCTCATCGGTGTGCTCCTTGGTGGTGCTCAGGCCTGGTGGGCAGGGGCGGGTGTCCGCCGGCCGCCGGGGTTGGCGGGCAGGTCATCGAAGCGGCCGTGCGGGCGCAGCCGCCGGTAGGCGTCGACGACCGGTGCGAGCTCGTCGGGGGTGGCGCCGTGCAGGATCACCCCATCGGCGCCGAGGTCGAACTGTGCGAGCACGGTGGCGGCGCACTCTTCCGGCGAGCCCGTGGCCGCCGGCGCGAGCCACTCGTCGGGAAGCAGCGTGGCGACGTGCTCGAGCTGGTCGGTGGTGGCCTTGTCGTCCAGCGCTCCGCGGAAGCCGGACACGAGGTCGTCCGCTCGGAAGCGCTCGAGGACGGCCGGGTCCCAGCCGTTGGTCTCGACCATGAGGTCGCCGTAGCCCTGGAGGTAGGTCGCCAGCCGGCCGACCAGCTTCTTGAGCCGCAGTGGCTCGGGGAGATGGTCTCCGACGGTGGCGAGGCAGGACCACACCCGGACCTCGTCGGGATCACGGCCAGCCTGCTCAGCGGCGGCCTTGACCGTAGTCACACAGCGCTGGAGGGTCTCGTCGGTGAAGAACGTGTGCAGCAGCACGGCGTCGAAGGCGCGCCCGGCCAGCGCCAGCGAGCGGGGACCGAATGCCGACAGCAGCAGCGGCACGTCCTCGTCGAACTCACGGTCGAGGAACAGCAGCGGGTAGCGACCGGCCGGACCGTCGTGTTCCACGACGACCTCGCCGTGGAACAGCCGGCGCAGCAGGCCGGCGACGTCCTCGAGCTGCGCGGTGGTGATCGCATCGAGGCCCACCGCGTCGAACATCGCCTTCACCCCGCGGCCCAGCCCCAGGGTGTAGCGGCCGCCGGTGAGCCGGTGCATCGTCGTCGCGTGGGATGCCGTGATGAGGGGGTGGCGGGTGGTGTGGTTGGTCACCCCGGTCGCGATGCCCAGGCGCTGCGAGCTCGCCGCGGCCGCGCCGCACAGGGTCGCGGCCTCCTTGATGTTCCAGCGCTCGGAGACGAACGCCGACCCGAGCCCCAGCTGCTCCCCCCGCTCGATCTCGTCCAGCAGCTCGCGCGGGGACTCGGGTGCGCCGGCCAGCGTGTAGAAGGCCAGCTCGTGCATCGGCTCGTGCATCGGACTTCCTTTCGACGACGGCGCTCAGACGCCCACGGTGTCGCGCTCGCTGGCGCGTGGAGCCGGCGTGAAGCGCACGGGCAGGTGGGTGGGGCCGCAGATGAAGTTCGACACCAGCCACTCGGGCTCGCCGTCGGGTTCGAGGTCGGGCAGGCGGGACAGGACCTCGATGAGCATCGCCCGCGTCTCCACCCGCGCGAAGTGGGCGCCCAGGCAGTAGTGGGGGCCGCCACCCCCGAAGGCCACGTGCGGGTTGGGATCGCGTCCGAGGTCGACCCGGTCGGGGTCGTCGAAGACCGCCTCGTCGCGGTTGGCCGACCCGTAGAACATCACGACCTTGTCCCCAGCGTGGATGGACCGGCCCCCGAGCGCCGTGTCACGGGTGGCGGTGCGGCGCATGTGCACCACGGGCGAGACCACGCGCAGCAGCTCCTCCACCGCGGTGTCGACCCGCCCGTGGAGGTCGGCCTGCAGCCAGGCCCGTTGCTCCGGCTCCTCGAAGAGCACCTGGGCGCCGCCGCCCAGCAGGTTGCGGGTGGTGTCGCCACCGGCGTTGATCAGCAGCAGGAAGAACCAGCAGAACTCCTCGTCGGTGAGCTCGTCGCCGTCGACCCGCGCGCCGGCCAGCATCGAGGCGAGGTCGTCAGTGGGGGTGCGCCGCTTGGTGGTGGCGACCTCCTGCGCGTAGGTGAGCATCTCCATGGCGGCGGTCAGCCGCGCGTCGTCGTCGATGGCGTCAGGCGAGGCGTGCATGCGCTCGGTCAGCACGTACAGCCGCCGGCCGTCGTCGCGGGGGATGCCCATGAGCTCGGCGATGAGCGCCGAGGGCATCTCGCCGGCGAGATCGGTGACGAGGTCGCAGGCGCCCTGCTCGCAGACCCGGTCGACGATGTCGGTGGCGAGCGCATCGATGCGCTGCGTCCAGCGGGCGACGTTGCGGGGGGTGAAGGCCGACGAGACGAGCTTGCGGTAGCGGGTGTGCTCCGGTGGATCCATGTACAGCATCATCTTGCGCGGCGCGGCCAGCGCTTCCTCGTCGGTGTCGGAGATCATGGGGCCGCCCACGTACGAGGAGTAGGTGCCCGGGTCCCGGCCCACCTCCTTGAGGTCGTGATAGCGGGTCACCGCCCAGAACCCGGCGCCGTCGGGCTCCTCGTGCCAGTGGACCGGGTCGTGCTCACGCAGCCAGCGGAATTGCTCGTGTGGCTGACCGCCGTCGAAGGACGCCGGCGACACGAGGTCGATCGACGGTGCGTGGGAATCCATCGGTTGCTCTCCCCGGCGACGGTCGCCGCCCTCTGCTCACGCCCGGTCCCATGGATCGGTCGCCGTGCCGTGCCCGGCACCGACCGCCCCCTCTCCGAGGCGATCGGCCGCATCGTGCCACGTGTGCGCCGTGCGGCGTCGGCCGTGCGACCGAACGCGCTGCGCCGATCCGGGCGCAGGAGAAGTCGCCCGCGCCGTGGAACCGTTCCTCGCGAGGAGGGCGGTTCGCCAAGGCAGCGGAGCCGGAGGCAGCGGCCGGGAGCACGGCCCTCTCTTCGTCGCACGAACAAGGCACTTGCAGCGTAGTTAACGTTTGCTAACTTGAAAAGAGCATCGGTGCGCAGGCTCTTGAAGGAGCCCGCCTCCCCTCCACCGAGGCCACGACTGAGGCTGACGTCCTCGCGGACGCAGCGACATGGACGACCCCGGCCCCATGAGGGCTTGCTGCCCGGCTTCGGCGATCTCGAGGGCGCCCCGGCGCCACCGTTCCGGCGTGAGTGGTCCCGACGACTTCGACGTCTGCTTGCCCAGCTGCGGCGGTCCCAGCTCGTGCGTCCCGAGGTGGCCGCGGCCACCCTTGGCGCAGGGCAGGCTGCGGACCCGGAGGCCGAGCCTCGCGGCATCGGCCGCTTCGTACGGCCACGGAGCGACGACCCGCCGGCGCTGTAGGCGAGACGCTCAGGCCTGCGGCGCCTGGGCCATGCGCAGCAGCCGGGGATAGCGCTGCAGGTGTGCGCCCCCATCGGTGAGCAGCACGTCTCCGCTGATCCAGCGGGACGCCGGCGAGCACAAGAAGCTCACCGCGTCCGCGACGTCCTCGACCGTGCCGGGCCGGCCCAGTGGCGTGTTGTCGACGTACTCGTCGCGGATGGGCGGCTGCATCAACGGCGCGCTCAGCGGCGTGTCGACGAGGCCGGGCGCCACCGCGTTGACGCGGATGCCGCGGGGTGCCAGCTCCAGTGCGGCGACCTTGGTCAGCATCTCGACGCCCGCCTTGGCCGCGCAGTAGGCAGCCATGCCCTCGGCCGCCAGGCGGGCGTTGAGCGAGGCGATGTTGACCACCGCCCCGCCCTCGACCAGGTGCGGGGCCTGGTGCTTGATCGAGAGGAACACGCCGGTGAGACACAGGTCCACGACCCGGTGCCACTCCTCCAGCGGCAGGTCGGTGATCGTCCCGAAGGTCCCGGTGCCGGCACAGTTCACGGCGGCGTACAGCTCGCCATGGGCGGCGACACCGCCCGTCACCGCGGCCGACAGCTGCGCTTCGTCGGTGACGTCGGCGACCTGCGCGTCCGCACCCAGCTCGTCGGCCACCGCCTCGAGGCCCGGTTCGTCCACGTCGACCAGCGTCAGTCGTGCGCCCTGCCCGTGCAGGGTGCGCGCCGTCTGCAGGCCGATGCCCGAGGCGCCGCCGGTGATCAGCACATGACGGTCATCGACGCCGGTGGTGTCCATCGCCTGACTCCTTGCCCGGCGTTGCGCCGGCTCCCGACAGGATGCCTCAGCCGGCTGGCGCCGCCTCGGGGGCGAGGTGACGCTGCAGGAAGCGCACCTGGTCCTCGCAGACGGCCTCGTGCCACGGGAAGCCCGCGAACACGTCGAAGTGGTCGCAGGGGTAGTGGCGCACCTCGGCGCGGCCCTTCGCCGCCGCTGCGGCGGCCGAGGGCGTCGCCGTACGGTCGTCGTCGGCGATCTGCAGCAGCAGCGGCGCGTCGAAGCGCCCGGCGGAGGTGACGGGCCGGTACGAGGCGTAGTCGAGCAGGATGCCGGCGGCCACCCGGTTGCGCCAGGTCGGTCCGGCGATCGAGGTGTAGGCCTCGAACACCCCCGGTGCGGTCATCGCCCCGTAGCGGCCGGGCAGGGCGCACAGCGGCACCTCGACCCGCGGCCGACCGCGTCGCTGTGCCAGGCGGTCGCGGGCCGCGGCCCGCAGCAGCCGGGCGAGCTGTCGTGGGTCCACCGCGCCGCGGGCCGCGCGGGCCACGGCACGGCCGTCGACCGCCGGGATCAGCGAGACGACCGCGGCGATGTGGCCGTCCTGCTCCGCCACGCGCAGCACGTGACCACCCGAGTAGGACAGGCCCCACAGCACGATGCGGTCACCGTCCACGCCGTCGAGCGTGCGTGCGTGCTCGACCACGGCCCGGTAGTCCTCCAGCTGTCGCTCGATCGACAGGACCTGGCGGGGCTCGCCGCCGCTGCGCCCGAAGTGGCGGTAGTCGAAGGCGATCACCTCCAGGCCGGCAGCAGCCAGTCCCCGTGCGAAGGGGAGCAGCCCGGCGTCGACGGTGCCGCCGAAGCCGTGGGCCATCACGACACAGGGACGCCCCGCGTCGGACCGCAGCTCGTCGCCACGGGCGCTGACCCGGGTGCCCACCACCTCGTCGCCGGCGACGGTGATGACCACATCGGTCTCGGTCAGCAGCGGTTGCTCATGCACCGGCCATCGCCTCCCGCACGTCGTCGGTCTCGTCGCTCGCTCGACCGGCCAGCGGGACCGGTCCGTGCCGCTCGACGCGCTCGCGGCCCTGCGGGAGCTCCTCGGTGAGCATCTGGTGGACGTAGGAGAAGTAGTCCACCTGCATCGTGTGGCGGGGCTTGTCCTTGTAGTGGCCGCCGTGGCGCTGCTCATCCGCCTCGATCACCTCCCGCATGCGCGTGGGATCCGGCGGTCGGTAGTTGCCGGTGAGGTACGCGCCGAGCAGCCGGGCCTGGTTCTCCACGAACGGGAAGAGGGTCGGCACGGCCTGGGCGAACCCGACGAACACCAGGTCATCGATGTCGGGGTGCAGCATGCGCTTGTACAGCGGCAGCCGGTTGTCGGGTGCGCTGAGGAACTCCGGGTCGAAGAACG
>SKPY01000323.1 GCA_007119305.1 Nitriliruptorales bacterium | reverse complement strand
TCCCGCGTCATGAAATCCCGCAGCGCGACCATCAGCCGGAGCCGCCGATCTCGTCGAGGTCCGGGTCGTCGGCGACCGCCGCCGGCTCCGCCAGCTCGGCGTTGAGACGCCGCCACAGCGCGCCCGCCCAGGCGCTCGTTCGTGGCCACTCGCGCCAGAACGTCTGCAGGGTCGCCTCGTCGAGCTCCTCGGCCGCCTCGTCCGGGGTGACGCTGTCGGCCACCTCGTCGAGGAGGTCGAGCGCTTCGAGCAGCTGCGCAGAAGGATCGTCCACGCGGACAGGCTATACGATGCCGCGCCGCCACCCACAAGCCCGGCTGCCTGCGGCCGGGTGCCTGGGGCCGGGGACCGCAGGCGCGCACGGCGGTCCCGGGCCGGCCGCGCCGACGCTCTGGCCCACCCGGGTGGCATGACGCGTCCGTGCGCTCTGGATGCACCCGCCGGGGTGCGCTGGGCGCACAGCGCGCTCGCCCTCCCTGGGACCAACGGCCGAGGGCAAGAGCGGTCCTGCGGCCGACGTGAGACGCCCGCGCAGCCGCCAGCCTCGTTGGTGCAGGCAACGACCACCGAGGAGGCTGTCATGCTGACTGCAATCGTCACCGGCGCGTCGCGGGGGCTCGGGCGCGCGCTGGCCCGCACGCTCGCCGCCCACGGCTGGACCGTCGTGGCGGACGCCCGCGACGGCGCGGCCCTTGCGCGCGCTCTCGACGGCGCACCCGGGGTGTGCCAGGTGCCGGGCGACCTCACCGACCCCGAGCACCGCTTCGAGCTGGTGCGCGTCGCGGCCGCAGCGGGCGGGCTCGACGCCCTCGTGTGCAACGCCGGCACGCTCGGGCCGGCCCCGCTGCCCAGCGTCGCCGACCTCGACCTCGCCGCGTTCACGGACACGCTGGCGACGAACACCGTCGCGCAGGCGGGGCTCATCCAGGCCGCGCTGCCGGTGCTGCGGCCCGGTGGTGTCGTCGTCGCGGTGACCTCCGATGCGGCGCGGGAGCCGTACCCCGGCTGGGCAGCCTACGGTGCCTCGAAGGCCGCGCTCGAGCAGCTCGCCCACATCCTGGGCGCCGAGCGGCCCGACCTGCGGGTGTACCGCGTCGACCCCGGCGACATGCGCACGGCGATGCACGCCGCCGCGTTCCCCGACGAGGACATCTCGGACCGGCCGCCGCCCGAGGCGAGCGTCCCCGGCCTGGTGCGCCTGCTCGGCGGCGAGCTGCCCAGCGGCCGCTACGAGGCGCGCGCCGTCGCCGCGCCCGAGGAGGTGAGCGCATGAGCTCCGTGCTCGCGGGGCTTGCCCCCCTGCCGCCTGTGCAGCGGGGGCTGGCCCGCAGCCTGCCCTCGGGCCCAGCGGCCGCGGCGCCGATCGAGGCGACGGGAGCGCCGCGGGACCACGCCCGGCTGCTCGTCGCCCGCCCGGCCGGGCTGCACCACCGCAGGCTCGCGGACCTGCCGGACATCCTCACGGACGGCGACGTCCTCGTCGTGAACACCTCCGCGGTTCTGCCCGCCGCGCTTCCGGCCCGTGACCGGGACGGCACGGCCCTCCGCCTGCACCTGGCCACCCGCGATCCTGACGGCGGGGCCGCTGCCGCGCAGCCCTACGTCAGCGCGGGCGCCTGGATCGCGGAGCTCCGCCGCCCGGACGGGCTCGGCTCCGGCCCGCATCTGCAGGCGCGGCCAGGGGAGGTGCTTGCGCTGCCTGCCGGTGGCCGCGCCCTTCTGCTCAGCCCGGCCGCGGCGGGCCCCGACGGTGCCGGCACCCGCCTGTGGCGGATCACGCTCACGCTGCCGGAGCCGCTGCACGGCTACCTCGACGCCCACGGGGCGCCGGTCCGCTACACCGGCACGGCGCAGGCCTGGTCGCTGGAGACCTACCAGACGGTGTTCGCCCGCCACCCCGGCAGCGCCGAGTCGCCCAGCGCCGCCCGCGGGTTCACGCCCGACCTGGTGGCACGGCTCGTCGCCGCCGGCGTCGACCTCGCCCCCGTGCTCCTGCACACCGGCGTGTCGTCGCAGGAGGTCGGGGAGGCACCCGCCCACGAATGGCATCAGGTGTCCGCGGCCAGCGCGAGGCGGGTCAACGCCGCCCGCCGGGTCATCGCCGTCGGGACCACGGCCGTGCGGGCGCTCGAGTCAGCCGCCGACGGCGGGGGCACCGTGCACCCGTCGCAGGGCTGGACCGACGTCGTCGTGACGCCCGACCGGGGCGTGCGTGCTGTCGACGGCCTGCTCACCGGCTGGCACGAACCCGAGGCCAGCCACCTCGCGCTGCTCGCAGCCGTCGCAGGCGCCGACCTCATCACCGCCTCCTACGCGGAGGCGACGCTCGCCGGCTACCGCTGGCACGAGCTCGGCGACAGCCACCTGCTGTTGCCATGAGCACACGGGGTGACGCACGATGAGCCTATGTGCGGGCACCGTTGCTCGGGCGGCCTCAAGCGCCGCCCCCGCCACCCGGCCGCGGCGGTCGTCCGCACCTGTGGCGCTCGGGCGGGGGCGGCGTGCGCACGTACCTGAACCTGCGCTTCGTGACCTCGGCGCCGGCAGCGCATCAGCTCCCGCCGACGCCCGCCGAGGTCGCCCTCGCGGGCCGCTCCAACGTGGGCAAGTCGACCCTGCTGAACGCCCTGGCCGGCCGGCGGAGCCTGGCGCGGGTGTCGAGCAAGCCGGGCCGGACCCAGCTGCTCAACTGCTTCGCGACACCGGACGGCGGCACGCTCGTCGACCTGCCCGGTTACGGGTACGCCGCGACCGCATCCGCGACGGCGCGCACGGCGTGGCGCCGGCGGATGGAACGCTATCTCCTCGAGCGCGACCGGCTCGCCCTGACCTTGCTGCTCATCGACGCGGAGGTGGGTCCCACACGGCTCGATCGCGAGATGCTGGCCTGGCTGCGCCGCCACGCGGTCCCCGTCCAGATCGTGGCCACCAAGCTCGACAAGGTGCGGTCGTCGCGGCGTGAACGCCGCCGTCGCGAGCTCGCCGCGGGCTGCGGCGTCGCGGCGGGGGAGGTCGTCTGGGTCAGTGCTACCCAGGGTGTCGGGCTCGACCGGCTGGCGGTGCTGGTCACCGCTGCCCTGGCTGACCGCGGCTGACGGCGGCGCAGGGCGCGGCTGCCGTGCGCGCGAGGTGGCAGCTGGTCCGGTTGGCCCGCGTCAGGCCGACGTGACCCTGCGTCAGGGCACCGCCGTGAGCAGCAACGCCAGGTCGATCGGGTCGAGGGTCGCATCGGGATCCGCCGGGTCCTCCTGCACCGCGACGAAAAGCTGGCGGGGCGGGGTCGCCCAGTGCTCCCTGGGATCGGCCTTCGGGGCGAGCAGGGTCGTCATGCCGAGCAGCAGCGCACCGACGAGGTGCATCCCCAACGTCCTGGCATGCACCCGACCCGGTTCCTGCTGCGCATCCACACCGCCGAGGCTAGCGCGCTGCGGTCAGCGGAGGCGCCGCTACACGCACCGAGGGCATCGCCGGCCGCCAGCCCCACGAGGGCGCCGGCCACCCGGTCCAGCATGCGTGCGTCCATCGTGCGCTCTCGCCCGCGCATGCTCCCCCTGCGGCAACCGGGACGGACCTGGGTAGGCTCGTGCCGTTTGTGACCCCATGCCGAGGAGGACCGTTGTGGCTGCCAGCATCCCCCCCGACGCGCGGGACCTGTTCGATGCCACCACGTTCGCGCACGTCGCCACCGTGAACGACGACGGCAGCCCGCAGACCACGCCGGTGTGGGTGGAGCGCGACGGCGACGACGTGCTGCTCAACACCGCGCAGGGCCGGCTCAAGCACCGCAACCTCGTGCGCGATCCCCGGGTCGCCTTGTCGATCACCGACCCGCACGACGGGTACCGCTACATCCAGGTGCGGGGGAGGGCGCAGCTGACCGACGATCCCGACGCGGCGCACATCAGCCGGCTGTCCCGCAAGTACCTGGGACGCGACTACCCCTTCCTGCAGCCGGGTGAGCAGCGCGTCACGATCCGCATCCGGCCCGAGTCGGTTGACTACCACAAGCCCCGCCGCTGACGACTGGCCGACGAGGGCGCTGCGGGGGCGCTGCGGGGGCGCGGCATCGTCGGGCGCGTGGGGGGTCGGTGGGTCGTGGTCGTCGGACGATGCCGCGTGGGCGCGGCAACGTCGGGCGGGTGGCGTGCGTGCGCCGGGGGGGTGGTCGGGCTTCGGACGTGCGCCGGGCCCGTTCGGTCCGCAGGGCAGGGCCAGGCGGCCCAAGACGCGCCCCTGCCCGTCCGGCTAGCGTGCCGTCATGCTGGCACGTGAGGTCGTCCCGCTGCCCCGGCACGTGTATCCGCCGGATGAGTGGCGGCTGGTGGAGGCCAGGATCGATCCGCGCCATCTCGACCGGGCCGAGACGATCTTCTCGCTGAGCAACGGCTACCTCGGCATCCGCGGGACGTTCGAGGAGGGGCGCCCGGCGCTGTCGCCGGGCACGTTCGTCAACGGCTTCCACGAGACGTGGCGGATCCAGCACGCGGAGGAGGCTTACGGGCTCGCCCGCACCGGCCAGACGATCGTGAACGTGCCCGATGCCACCGTGTGCAAGCTGTACGTCGACGACGAGCCGCTCTACCTGCCCGTGGCCAGGATGCAGGAGTACGAGCGGGTGCTCGACATGCGGTCCGGTACGCTCACCCGCGAGTTCTTGTGGTCGGTTCCCTCCGGCAAGCACGTGCGGGTGCGCTCCCGGCGGCTGGTTTCGTTCGAGTACCGTCACCTCGCCGCGCTCGAGTTCGAGGTCACGCTGCTCGACCACGCGGCGGCGGTCGCGGTCTCCTCCCAGGTCATCAACCGCCAGGACGCCGCGCCCGGTGACGAGCCCCGGCAGGAGGACCCGAGCGACCCGCGGCTGGCGACGCGGTTCGACCATCGGGTGCTCAACCTGCGGGCGCACGAGCACGAGGGCGGACGCATCCTGCTCGGCTACCAGGCCACCAACAGCGGCATGACGCTGGCGGTGGGCGTCGACCACGTGCTCGAGACCGAAGCCCCGCACGAGCTGGAGGCCACCGTCGGGGAGGACCTGTCGAAGGTCGTGCTGACCGCCGACGCGCAGCCGGGCGTGCCGATCCGGATCACGAAGTACATGACGTACCAGTCGTCGCGGACGGTGCCGGCCCGCGAGCTCGTCGACCGCTGCCAACGGACGCTGAACCGTGCGGTGCGCGACGGCTTCGGCGCGCTCGTGACTGCACAACGCGAGCACCTCGACCGCTTCTGGGGCCGCGCCGACGTCGAGGTTGACAACGGCGCTGACCACCTGCGCACGCAGCAGGCCGTCCGCTGGAACCTGTTCCAGCTCGCGCAGGCGTCCTGGCGCGCCGAAGGCGCCGGCATCCCCGCCAAGGGACTGACCGGCCAGGCCTACGAGGGCCACTACTTCTGGGACACCGAGATCTACGTCCTGCCGTTCCTCGCCTACACCCAGCCGCGCATCGCCCGCAACCTGCTGCGCTTCCGCCACAGCATGC
>SKPY01000117.1 GCA_007119305.1 Nitriliruptorales bacterium | reverse complement strand
CGAGGATGGAGTTGATGCCCCACTGGATGCGGTTGAGCAGGAGATAGTCGGACGGCAGGTTCAGCTTGCGCAGCATGTCCACCGCGCCGTAGCGGGGGTCCGTCGTGGAGCGGATGACCTCACGCGCGAACTCGGGCGTGTAGGTCCACTCGCGGTCTGCGACCACAGGCGTGTTGAACAGGCGCAGCCACTCCAGCAGCCGCTGCGGGTCCGGACGCGCCGAGGGCGGGATGAAGCCGCCTGCCTCGAGGGCGGTGAGCAGCGCGGCGGCGTCGCCGTCGATCACCGCGCGCAGCTGGCGCTGGATCTGGGCGCGCACGGCGGACGGGAACAGCTTCACGCTGCCGAAGTCGAGGAACACCACGGTCCCGTCACCGGGGAAGAGGTAGTTGCCGGGGTGCGGATCGGCGTTGAACAGCCTGAAGCGGTGCAGCGAGCCGTAGACGAAGCGGTAGATGATCTCCCCGTAGCGCAGGCGCTCGCGCTCGGAGGCGGTCGCGAGCATCTGGTCGAAGCTGAGGCCCGAGGCGTACTCCATGACGAGCACCCGGGGCCGGCAGAGCTCATGGTGGACGCGGGGCACCCGGACGAACGGGTGGCCGTCGTAGCGCTCCCAGAAGGCGTGCTGGTACTGCGCCTCCCGCTGGTAGTCCAGCTCGTCGAGCACGCGGTCGCGCAGCTCGGTGACCAGCGGCCGCACGTCGAGGTTCGGCGAGATCATCTTCGCGAGCGGCATGAACGCCTCGGCGTTCGCGAGGTCGGACTCGACCGCCTCGGCGATCCCGGGGTACTGCACCTTGGTGACGACCTGCGACCCGTCGTGCAGGCGCGCGCGGTGCACCTGCCCGATGCTCGCGCTCGCGATCGGGTCCGGGTCCCAGGTGGCGAAGACCTCGTCGGGCGGCGCGCCGAACTCCTCGGTGAGCGTCCTCGCGATGGCCCCGCTGTCCGCTGCGGGCGCGGCGTCACGTAACCCGGCGAGGACGTCGTGGTAGGTCGCCTGGACCTCGGGAGGCAGGTCGAGGTCGACGAACGAGGCGAGCTGCCCCACCTTCATCGCCGCGCCCTTCATCGTTCCCAGCACTTCGAGGACCTTCTGGGCGGTGGCCTCGTGGAACAGGGCGTCGGCGAGCTCGCGGTCCCGCAGGTTGCGGACACGCGCAGCGACGTACCCGGCGCCCGTGCTCGCCGAGAGCCTGGCGAGGGACGTGCCGCGCTGCACACGTCCGCCCAGGGGCCCGGCCTCGGGTACGGGCTGCGAACGATCGGATGGCGCCGGACGGTCGTCCTTGGTCATGGCGACCAGTCTGCCGCTCCACCGCCGTCGCTGCGCGACCGGATGGTTCGCGCCGCCCCGGCAAGCGGTGGCAGGCTGTGCGCATGCCCGCTGCCCGCCCCACCGGCGCCCGCCTGACCGACCACCGGGAGGCAGGGCGCATCGCCGAGGCTGCGGGGCGGCTGCTGCTCGACCTGCGCGGCGGTGTGCGCGACGATGTCCGGGCGCTGCGGGGCCGTGCCGACCGGGAGAGCAACCGGCTGATCCTCGCGGAGCTCGCGGCTGCGTTTCCCGGCGAGCCCGTGCTGTCGGAGGAGAGCGCTGACGACGGTGCCGCCCGCCTTGCAGCCGAGCGTGTCTGGGTCGTCGACCCACTCGACGGGACGCGCGAGTACGGGGAGCCGGGCCGTACCGACTGGGCGGTGCATGTCGCGCTCGTCCGGGCGGGAGACCCGGTCGCGGGCGCGGTCGCGCTGCCTGCGCGTGGCCTCGTGCTCACCAGCGAGGCGCGGCCGCCCGGGCCTGTGGCGGCCGGGCAGCCGCCGCGGCTCGTGGTCAGCCGCAGCCGTCCCCCCGCTGTCGCCGACGCCATCCGCGCTGCGCTCGGCGCCGACCTCGTGCCCCTCGGCTCCGCGGGGGCCAAGGCGATGGCGGTGGTGCTCGGCGAAGCGGACGTGTACGCGCACGCCGGTGGGCAGTACGAGTGGGACTCTGCCGCCCCGGTGGCCGTCGCAGCAGCCGCGGGGCTGCACGTGTCCCGGCTCGACGGGTCCCCGCTGCGCTACAACCAACCGGACCCGTGGCTGCCCGACCTGCTGATCTGCCGGCCGCAGTTGGCCGCAGCCGCGCTCGCCGCCGCGGCGCAGCAGCAGTCGTGAACCCGGTCTCCGCACGGCCCCCGTCCGCGGCCGGCCAGCCGCTATGCTGCCCCGCGATCGTCCTGGAGGTGGCACCGTGACGGCCGGAACCGTGGCACTGCTCGTCATCGTCGTGCTCGGCGCGGGCTTCCTGTTCGTCTACAACCGGCTCGTGAAGCTGCGCAATCGGGCGCAAGCCGCCTGGCACGACATCGACGTGTACCTGCGCCGCCGGCACGCACTCATCCCCAACCTCGTCGAGACCGTGAAGGCCTACGCCGAGCACGAGCGCGGCCTGTTCGAGGCGGTGGCGCAGGCGCGGTCGACCGCGGTGGCCACCGAGCAGACCGGCAGCGCGGACGAGGTCGCCGTCACCGAGGCGCAACTGGACCAGGCCGTGCAGCGCCTCGTCGCAGTCGCCGAGGCCTACCCCGACCTCAAAGCCGACGCGCGCTTCCGTGACCTCCAGCACGAGCTCGCGGCGACGGAGAACAAGATCGCGTTCAGCCGTCAGCTGTACAACGACACCGTCGAGGCCTACCAGCGCACCACCCAGCAGTTCCCCTGGCTGCTCGTTGCTGGGCCGTTCGGCTTCGAACCGCCGGCCTTCTTCGCTGCCCGCGACGAGGAGCGGCAGGCACCGCGGATGGGGGAGCCGCCCGGTGACGCGCGCTGAGGCCCGAGCGCCCCGGTGCTGCACGGTGAGCGGTGACCGGGGGGTCAGCGACCGCCGCCACCTCGCCGAGCGCGTCTACGCCACCGGCTCGGTCCTGGCCGCCCGCCAGCGCATCTACGAGCACTGCGGCCGTCTCGATGCGTTCCAGGACTGGGCGCTCGGCCTGGTCGCCGTGCCTGCCGGGGGCCGCGTCGTCGACGTCGGCTGCGGCAACGGCCGGTACCTGCGCCAGCTCGCGGCGACCACGACCGCCGAGCTGGTGGGCCTCGACCTCTCGGCAGCGTTGCTGTCCGACCTCAGGCCGCGTCTCGGTGCGCGTGCCCGCCTGGCCGTGTGCGACGCCGCGGCGCTGCCCCTGCCGGAGCGCACGGCCGACGTGGTGCTCGCCATGCACATGCTCTACCACGTGGCCGACATGGCGCAGGGTGCCCGCGAGCTGCGCCGCATCGTCAAGCCCGACGGCACGGTGCTCGTCGCGACGAACGCCGACGGCCACCTCGCCGAGATCGACGCCCTGGTGTCCGCCGCCGTGCGTGAGCTCGCCGGCGGGCAGTTCACGCGCACCCAGTGGGCCCGCCGCCTGCCCCTGTCCGCTGCAGCGGACCTCCTCGACCGGTTGTTCACGCAGGTGAGCGTGCACCGCTATCAAGGCTGGCTCAGCATCCCCAGTGCAGCACCGGTCTGCAGCTACCTGGGGAGCGTGCGCGCGCTGAACGAGGGCGCCCTGCCCGGTCACGTGAGCTGGCACGACGTGGTGACGACGGTCGGGCACCTGCTGGCTGATGTCTCGGTCGAGCGGCCGCTCAGGGTGCGCGTCGATTCCGGCGTGGTCCGCGCCCGGCGCTGATGCGCACGGGCCCGCTGTCGCGTCAGCCGGACGGCCCGTCCGGGTCAGGCGTCCTAGCGGCGGGACGATGGATGGCGAGGGCGGCGATGTCGTCGCGGACGGGTTCGACGACCTGGGCGTTGAGCGTGGCGTCGAGGTGGTCGAGCAGGCCCTCGGGCTCGGGGGTGGGACTGGCCGCCAGGGTGGCGGCGAGGCGCTCTTCGAACATGCCCGAGGCCGTCCGCGCCTCGGTGATGCCGTCGGTGTACAGCAGCAGGGTGTCGCCGGGGCCGAGGCGGACGCTGCGTTGGGTGAACTCGACGTCCTCGATCGCCCCCACCACGGTTCCGGGCGCGCGGACCGGGACCACCGTCCCGTCGACCCGGCGCAGCAGCGGCGGCGGGTGGCCCGCGCAGGCCACGGTGACGCTCACCCGCCCCGGGGCGAGCCGCAGGCGAGCATAGGCCACCGTGGCGAACCGCGGCTCGGCCCCCTCCGCCTGCCGCAGCATGCTCGTGTTCAGGTGGGCGAGGATGTCCGACGGCCGGCGGCTGGCCATGGCGCCGGCACGGATCGTGTAGCGCACCAGCGCGGTCAGGCTCGCCGCCGCTGTGCCCTTGCCGCACACGTCGCCGATCACGACGGCCCAGTCGTTGCGTCCGAGCTGGAAGACGTCGTAGAAGTCCCCACCGACCTGGGCGCCGCTGACGGGGTGGAAGCGCGCGGCGAGCGTCACCAAGGGCAGACGGGGCAGCGACGGCGGCAGCAGGCTGCGCTGCAGCGTTTGGGCTGTCTGCGTGCGTTCGGCGAGCAGCTGCGCGTTGCGGACCGCCACGGACGTGATCTGTGCCAGCTGGACGAGCACGGCCTCGTCCTCGGCGCTGAAGTCGCCCGCGTCCTTGTCAGCGACCTGGATCACGCCGCAGTTGCTGCCGTCGGCGGCGGTGAGCGGCGCCGCGAGCAGACCGTTGGGGGGCTGCCCGGCCCCGTGTCGCCGGGAACCCCGCCAGCGGGGATGCGCTGCGAGCTCGGGCTGTGTCAGCCGCAGAAGCGTGTTCGTCTCGCGCACCAGCGCCTCGAACGTCGTGCCGTCCGGCGGCGTGTCGAGCTGCGAGCAGCGCTCGGCGCGCGCTGATCGGTCCCGTGCGGAACGCGCATGGGACCAGTCGGGCCCCTGGAGGATGGTGGTGGACGCCAGATGGGTTCCGAGCACGCTCCGGGCTCGGCGCGTGGCCTCCGCGAGTGTGTCGTCCAGCGTCGCGCAGGCGTTCACGGCCAGTGCCGCCTCGTTCAGCGCCTTGAGCTGCTCGGCCTGGCGGCGCAGCCGGGCCAGGGAGGCGTCCCGCGTTTCCTGCGCCTCACGGGTCTGCTCGAGGAGCTGGCTGTGGCGGATCGCTTCGGACGCCTGCGTGGCGTAGAGCGCGACGAGCCAGCGCTCGCGCTCCGGGGGTACGTGCGGCATGGGGAAGTACATGGCGAGCGTGCCGAGCAGCTTGCCGCCGCTCGTGCGCAGCGGCAGGCTGTAGACGCTGCGGTAGCCGCCGCGGGCGGCCGCATCCCGGTAGCGGGCGAACAGCGGATCGACGCTCACGTCCTCGATGAGCACCCCGCGCTGCTCGGCAGCCGCTGCGCCGCAGGCGCCCTCCCCGACCGGGACCCGGCCGACGGTCGCGAGATAGTCGTCGGAGAAGCCCGTGCTGGCCACGCAGTACAGGTCGTCGTGCTCGGGGTCGTGGAGCATGAGCACGCCCGCGGTCGCGCCCTGGATCTCGACCGCCGCCTCGAGCACCTGGCTCAGCATGCTGGCCAGGTCGTCGCTCGCGAGCAGCCGCACCTCGAGGTCGTG
>SKPY01000484.1 GCA_007119305.1 Nitriliruptorales bacterium | reverse complement strand
TGCGGGACAGGTCGCCGGCCCGGAGCTGCTCGGCGAAGCGCTTGCGCCCGGACGGGTTGATGCGCTCGCCGATCACGCAGAAGGGCTGATCGTGCCCGATCGTCACCTCGCGGGTGGCCGAGGCCAGGACCGTGTGCAACGTGCGTGCCTCCTGTCTGGCCGTGTCCCCGCGGCCTCAGGCCGGCTGGAGCGCCCTGCGCGCGGCGATGAGCTGCTTGGCGAGACGCACGGTCGTGGAGGCGTCCGCAGCGTAGCCGTCGGCGCCGACGGCGTCGGCGTACTCCTGGGTCACGGGTGCGCCGCCGACCATCACGATCACCGTGTCGCGCAGGCCGGCCTTGTCGAGCGCGTTGATGTTCGCCTTGAACATCGGCATCGTCGTGGTGAGGAAGGCCGAGAACCCCACGATGTCGGGCTGGTGCTCCTGGATCGCCGCGACGAAGCGCTCGGGCGGGACCTGCACGCCGAGGTCGATCACCGTGAACCCGGCACCCTCGAGCATGATGTTCACGAGGTTCTTGCCGATGTCGTGGACATCGCCCTTGACCGTGCCCATGACGAAGGTGCCGACCTGCCGGGCGCCGGTCTGGGCGAGCAGCGGCCGCAGCACCTCGAGCGCGCCGGCCATCGCCTTGCCGGCGATGAGCATCTCGGGCACGAAGAAGTCGCCGCGCTCGAAGCGCGCGCCGACCTCCTCCAGCGACGGGATCAGGGCGTCGAACAGCAGCGTCTCGGGACTCATGCCGAGCGCGAGGCCCTGCTCGGTGAGCGCGAGCACCGCGGGCGCGTTGCCCACGAGCGTCTCGTCGTACAGCCCGGCGAGGATCTCGTCGGGACCCATGGGCGCCCTCCTTGAACGGCACGGTGCCAGGTGGGGCGTACCGTATGATGCAACCGTTGCGTAGTCAACACATTCCCGGCATGCTGACCCCGAGCCCCGGGATGCCGTGGTGGCTTGCGCCGGCGAGGAGGGCCCCATGTTCCGGAACACGATGCCGCGCTACGACATCCTCTCCGAGGACGCCCTCGCCACGCTGGACGGCGGGTGGCGCCGCCTGGTCAGCGAGGTCGGGGTGGAGTTCGCGTCCTCGCGGGCGCTCGACGCCTTCGCCGCAGCGGGCCAGGAGGTGGAGGGCTCCACGGTCCGGTTCGACCCCGACTTCCTGACCGAGCAGGTCGCCCAGGCGCCAGGCGAGTTCGACCTCCAGGCGCGCAACCCCAGCCACAACCTGCACGTCGGCGGCGACCACATGGCCTTCGCCCCCGTCTACGGGGCGCCGTTCGTGCGCGAGGGCGAGGTGCGGCGGGACGCGACGCTGCAGGACTTCCGCCGCTTCGCGATGCTCACGCAGACCTTCGACGAGCTCGACTCCGCCGGGGGCGTCCTGTGCGAGCCGAGCGACGCGCCGCTGGACTCCCGCCACCTCGACATGATCTACGCCCTGCAGACCCTGACTGACAAGGTCTACATGGGCAGCGTCATCTCCGCCGACGCGGCCCGGGACACGCTGTGCATGACCGAGATCCTCTTCGGCGGGCGCGCGCAGATCGAGCAGACCCCGGCGACGGTCGCGCTCATCAACTGCAACTCACCGCTGCGCTGGGACGACCGCATGCTCGAGGCCCAGATCGCCTACTCCGAGGCGAACCAGCCGGTCGTGCTCAGCCCCTTCCTGCTCATGGGGGCGATGTCACCGGTCACGGTGCCGGCAGCGCTCGTCCAGCAGATCGCCGAAGCGCTGTCGGGCATCGCCCTGTCACAGCTCATCCGCCCGGGCGCGCCGGTGATCTTCGGCTCGTTCCTGTCCAACATCGACATGCAGTCGGGCTCCCCGCAGTTCGGCACGCCCGAGTCGGCCATCGGCCTGCTGTGCACCGGCCAGATCGCCCGGCACTTCGGCCTGCCGTTCCGCGCCGGCGGGGCGCTCACCTCCAGCCAGCTGCCCGACGCCCAGGCCGGCTACGAGGCGCTCATGACGCTGCTGCCGACCTTCCTCGCGGGCACCAACTGGGTGCTGCACAGCGCCGGCTGGCTCGAAGGGGGGCTCGTGTCGTGCTACGAGAAGTTCGTGATCGACGTGGAGCTGCTGCGCAGCCTGCGCCACGAGTTCACCCCCCTGGAGATCGATGAGGACGCGCTCGCGTTCGACGCGCACGCCGAGGTCGGCCACGGCGGCCACTTCCTCGGGGCGATGCACACCCTCGAGCGCTTCCGCACGTGCTTCTACCGGCCCCTGCTGTCATCGAGCGACAACTTCGAGCGCTGGATCAAGCGCGGCGGGCAGGACGCGGCGGGGCGCGCCCGCGACATCAGCGCGAGCACGCTGGAGGCGTACGAGCCGCCACCGCTGGACGACGCCGTGCGCGCCGAGCTCGAGGAGTACGTCACCAAGCGGCGCAGCGAGCTCGGCGACTAGCGCGCCCCAACTCCCCCTTGACGCGGCCCGCCCCCCTCGGGCACAGTCGTTGCGTACACAGCATCAGTTGCAAACTGCACAACACCATCCCGACCGTGCGAACGGTCTCCCCACCGTGTCGTGTGCTGCGTACACGGACGTCCTTGGAGCGCCCGGGGGAAGAAGGTCCGATGGACTCACACGCGCGGACCGCGGTCCGTCGTTCGTTCGCCAACACCCGCTTCGAGGTCCTGCCCCTCGCAGGCGTCGAGGACCAGGTCGCGTACCTGCCCCCGGGGGCCACGGTGACGGTGACGGCCTCGCCGACCAGGGGCATCGCGCCGACGATCGTCCTCGCGGAGCGCCTCGCCGCCCAGGGCCTGCGCGTGGTGCCCCACCTCGCCGCCCGACTCGTCCGGGATCGCGCGCACCTCGCGGGCCTGCTGCAGCGCCTGGAGGCCAGCGGCATCCGCGACGTCTTCGTGCCGGCAGGCGACGCCCCCGAGCCCGTGGGGCCCTACGCCGCTGCCGTGGATCTGCTGCGGGAGCTGGCCGACGTGGGCCACAGCCTCGACGGCATCGGCATCACCGGCTACCCGGAGAGCCACGCGTTCATCCCCGACGACGAGACGATCCGGGCCATGGCGGCCAAGGCCCCCTACGCTACCCACATCGTGTCCCAGATCTGCTACGACCCAGCGACCATCGCGGCCTGGGTGGCTGCGGTGCGCGCGCGCGGCATCGAGCTGCCGATCTACGTCGGCGTGCCGGGGGCGGTGGACCGGGCACGGCTCATGCGCATCTCGCTGCGCGTCGGCCTCGGCGACTCGGTGCGCTTCCTGCGCAAGCAGACCGGCGTCGTCGCCCGCCTCATGGCCGGCTACACCCCCGACGACCTCGTCGTGCGCCTCGCCCCCCTCATCGCCGACGCCGCCACGGGGCTCGCCGGCTGGCACCTGTTCACGTTCAACGAGATCGCCAAGACCGAGCAGTGGCGCCGCCAGCTGCTCGACCTCAGCGAAGGAGCTCACGCATGACCTTCCCGTCCGACCTCGCGATCGCCCGCGGCGCGGACCTCGCGCCACTGACCGACGTCGCAGCCGGTATCGGCATCGGCCCGCACCTGCTCGAGCCCTACGGCGACGCGGTCGCCAAGGTGAAGCTCGAGGCGCTCGACGAGCTCGCGGACCGCCCGCAAGCCAAGTACGTCGTGGTGTCGGCGATCACCCCGACGCCGCTCGGGGAGGGCAAGACGACCACGACCGTCGGCCTCGGGCAGGCGTTCAGCCACATCGGCAAGCGGGCGACCGTCGCGATCCGCCAGCCGTCGATGGGCCCCACGTTCGGGATCAAGGGCGGTGCGGCCGGCGGCGGCTACAGCCAGGTCGTGCCGATGGAGCTGCTCAACCTGCACCTCACCGGCGACATGCACGCGGTCACCGCCGCCCACAACCTGCTCGCGGCGATGATCGACAACCACATCCACCACAACGACGACTTCTTCACCGTCGACCGGCACAGCGTGACCTGGCGGCGCGTCCTCGACGTGAACGACCGGACGCTGCGCAACATCATCATCGGGCTCGGACCGCGCGCGGACGGGGTGATCCGCGAGACCGGCTTCGACATCACCGCGGCGAGCGAGGTGATGGCCGTCCTCGCGCTGGCCACGTCGCTGCAGGACCTGCGGACCCGGATGGGGCGGATCGTCATCGGCAGCGACGTCGACGGCAGACCGATCACCGCCGAGGAACTGCGGGCCGCGGGCGCGATGACCGTGATCATGCGCGACGCGATCAAGCCGAACCTCATGCAGACGCTGGAGCAGACCCCGGTGCTCGTGCACGCCGGGCCGTTCGGCAACATCGCGCACGGCAACTCGTCGATCGTCGCCGACCGCATCGGCATCCGCGGCGGTGACTACCTCGTGACCGAGGCGGGGTTCGGCGCGGACATGGGCGCCGAGCGCTTCTTCAACATCAAGTGCCGCACGTCCGGGCTCGCGCCCGACGCCGCCGTGCTCGTCGCGACGGTGCGCGCCCTCAAGACGCACTCGGGGCGCTACACGGTCGTGGCCGGCAGGCCGCTGCCGGAGGAGATGCTCGCCGAGAACCCCGACGACGTGCTGGCGGGGGCCGACAACCTGCGCAAGCAGGTCGAGAACATCCGTCTGCACGGCGTGTCGCCGGTCGTCGCGATCAACGCGTTTCCGACCGACCACGCGAGCGAGCACGACGCGATCCGCGAGGTCGCCGACAGCCTCGGCGTCCGCGCGGCGGTGTGCCGGCACTTCACGGAGGGCGGCAAGGGCGCCGCCGAGCTCGCCGAGGCGGTCGCCGAGGCCGCGGACGAGCCCAGCGAGTTCGGCTTCCTGTACCCGAGCGAGGCGAGCCTGCGCGAGAAGATCGAGACGGTCGCCACGCGGGTGTACGGGGCGGCCGGGGTGTCCTACGACCTCGTCGCCGAGCGCCAGCTCGACCGCTACGAAGCCAACGGCTTCGGCGACCTGCCGGTGTGCATCGCGAAGACGCATCTGTCCGTCTCGTCCGATCCCGCGCTCAAGGGCGCCCCGACGGGCTGGACGATGCCGGTCCGGGAGGTGCGCGCCTCGGTGGGGGCTGGCTTCATCTACCCGCTGTGTGGTGACATGCGGACGATGCCCGGCCTGTCGAAGCACCCCGCCGCCGCCCGCATCGACATCGACGAGCACGGCGAGATCGTGGGGCTGTCCTGACGCTGTCCGATCTGGCGCTCGGCCGCTTCCTCGAGCAGGTGGCCGCGCGCGAGCCCGCTCCCGGCGGTGGTGCGGTCGCCGGCGTCACGGTGGCAGCCGCCGCGGGCCTCGTGGGCATGGCTGCCCGCTTCGCGGACGCTGACCTCGCCAGCGTGGCCGCGCGCGCCGACGAGCTGCGCAGCGACGCGCTGTCCCTGGCCGACCAGGACACCACCTGCTACACCGCCGTCCTCGCCGCCTTCCGGCTCCCCGAGAATGCCCCCGACCGGGCCGAGCGGATCGCCGACGCGCTCGGGCACGCCGCCGACGTGCCGCTCGCGCTGGTCGAGCGGGGGCGTGACGTCGCGACGCTCGGCG
>SKPY01000297.1 GCA_007119305.1 Nitriliruptorales bacterium | reverse complement strand
TCGGCTGGGTCCCCCGGGCGCTCGGCGGCCTCACGGTCCTCTGTCACGCCGGGCCGGTCGGCCGGCGCCGGGTCGAACACGACACGGTCGGTCAGCACGCCGGGCACCAGCACCACCGCAGCCACCGCCGCCGCGGCAGCGCCCGCGAGCGCGAAGGACCAGCTCGCCCAGCGTCGGCGCTCGATGCGCCGCTGGACGCGCTGCCACGTCTGCGGGTCGGGACGGACGCGCGCAGCCTCGCTGAGCAGGGCCTCGCGCAGGCGCTGTTCGATGTCGGTCGGCATTGGCTAGGCCACCTCCACCAGTTCGTCACGCAGGCGGCTCAGCGCGCGTGACACGCTGGACTTGACCGTCCCGACGGAGCAGCCCATGACCTCCGCGGTCTCCCGTTCCGACAGATCGTTCCAGTAGCGCAGGACCACCGCGGTGCGCTGGCGTCGGGGCAGCCGGGCCAGTGCCTCGACGACGACCGCGTGGTCGGCGATCTGCTCGACCGCGTCGCGGCCCCCGCGGGTGTCGCCGCTGCGCTTGGCGGCCTCGCGCCGCTCGAGCGCGAGGCGCCTGAACCACGAGTTCGTCTCGTTCACGACCGCCCGTCGCAGGTACGCACGGGGGTTGACGATCCCCCCGTTGCGCCAGCGGCCATAGACCCGCACGAAGACGTCTGCGACGACGTCCTCGGCCCGGGCCCGGTCCCCGCACAGCAGGTAGGCGAGGCGCAGCGTCTCGCCGTGGTGGGCAGCGAACACGGCAGCGAAGTCGTCCTCGGCTGAGGTCGCACGATCGAGGGTGGTCAGCACCGCGGGCCCGCCCGACGAGGGTGAATCGCTCTTCACGCCTGCATTGACGCACAACCCGCCCCGGGGGTTGCCGCGACCGGTTGCACGGGGTGCGTTTGGACGGGGATGGGGCCGCGTCGAACCGCCACGTCCCCGGCGCGCGTATCCCCTTCGGAACGCACGAGCGCGAGCGTGCCCGGCGTCCGGCCACGCCCGGGCCCCGCGTGCTCCCTGCGCTCGGTCCATAGCGACGACGGGAGGTCCAGCATGTATCGCCGGTTCGGCATCATCACCGCCACGCTCGTCCTGGCACTCGCCCTGCCGCTGGCGGCGGCGGCGGCCCAGCAAGCCCCGCGCAACTTCGTCGCCCCGCTGTCGGGCGACCAGGAGGTGGAACCGGTGGACACCAACGCCACCGGTGTCGCCCACTTCCAGCTCAGCCGCAACGGCGACGGGCTGAGCTTCCGCCTCAACGTCGCCAACATTGCGGCACCGACGATGGCGCACATCCACCTGGAGGACCCGAGCGGCCCCGTCGTGGCATGGCTGCACCCCGCAGGCCCCCCGCTTGACCCCGACCCGCCGGCACGGTTCAACGGGACGCTGGCCACCGGCACGCTCACCGGCGCCGACCTCGTCGGCCCCCTGGCCGGGGAAGCCCTCGCCGACCTCGTGGACGAGATCCTCGCAGGCAACGCGTTCGTGAACGTGCACACCGCCGCGCACCCCGGTGGCGAGATCGCCGGCCAGATCAGCCGCCCCCGCGGCCACATCGGCAGGTAGCCCGGCGGGGCGGGCAGGGCGGCCGGCGCGCCGCGACGTCCGCGGAGCTGCTGGCGGACCCGAGCCGTCCGTCCCGTCGACCACGACTGCGGGGTACCGCTCCTCGGGGCGGTACCCCGCCGTCAGGCGCGACGTGTGGCTGCTCCGGCGGGCAGGCGTCGGCGACGACCACCTCGACGACCGTCACGTGGGGACGTGTGGCTACTCCGACGGGTACGCCTCCGCGACGACCACCTCGACGACGTCGCCGTCGTCCAGCCCCAGGCGCTCGCGGAGGCCGACGTTCAGCCGTCTCTGGAATGATAGGCGCGTTGGCCGAGGCAAGGCCTGCGCACGAGTCGGTGCGACGCTGGGTCGTACCGCGCTCGGCGCCGGCCACGCGAGGAGGAACCGGATGCCACGCCCGGTGGTTGTTGTCCCGCACGACCGGCGCTGGGCTGAGCGCGCGGCGCAGCTCATCGCCGCACTCAGGGAGCACACGGGCGAGGTGGCCGAGCGCATCGAGCACATCGGCAGCACCGCCATCCCGGGCATGGCGGCCAAGGATGTGCTCGACGTCCAGCTGAGCGTGGCCGACCTCGACCGCGCGGCACAGGCGCTGGAGGAGCCGCTCGCACTGCTGGGCTTCCAGGCGCAGCCCTACGTGCACGACCATGTCCCCGCCGGAAGCGCTGACGACCCGGGCCGCTGGGCGAAACGCGTGTGGGCGCGCCGGGACCACCCCGACGGCGACGCGAACCTCCACGCCCGGGTGCGCGGCTCGCCCGGCGAACGACTTGCCCTGCTCTTCCGCGCCTGGTTCCGCGTCCGTGCCGAGGCGGTCGCGGCCTACTCGGCGTTCAAGGTCGCCCTCGCCGCCGAGGTGGTAGACGTCGAGCGCTACAGCGACCTCAAGGATCCCGTGGTCGACCTCGTCATCGTGGCGGCGGAGCAGTGGGCGGCGGCCAGTGGCTGGCGGCCCGAGCCGCCTGACACCACAGGCTGAGGGTGCGGGGCCCCTGACGTCGCGACGAGCGCGGCCTCTGGCGCGGATCAGGCGCTGCGCGCGAGCGCGGTTTACGTCCGGGGGCAAGCGGGGGATGAACGCGGCGTCGACCGTGCTCCGACCCAGGCCCGAGGCCATGCTGACACTGCTCGGAATGCTCATCCTTGGTCTCATCGCCGGGGCCATCGCCCGCTTCCTCGTGCCGGGACGGGACCCGCTGGGGCTGCTGGGGACCGCCCTGCTGGGCATCGTCGGCTCCTTCGTGGGCGGGTTCCTCGGCAGCCTCGTGTTCGAGGGCGCGGCGGAGCTGCGCACGACCGGGCTGCTCGGCTCCATCCTCGGGGCGGTGATCGCGCTGCTCGTCTACCGGCGCCTGGTCGACCGGCGCGCGCCGGCCTGAGCCACCCCGCGAGCCTCACACCTGGGCCTCGCCGTCGCCCTGCCAGGCAGCGTCGTCGCCCGGGGGCATTGTCCGCGCCTCCGCTGGGCATCGCCCGCGCCCCCGCCGAGCATCGCCCGCGCCCCCGCTGGGCACAGTAGGTGGCCATGTATCCCATCGCCGCGCTGATCGCCGTCGCCGTGCTGTCGCTGCTCATCACGCGGGTGGCGACCGTGGCGCTCACGCTGACCGGCATGACGCGCGAGGGGGCCCGTTTCCAGGCCCGCTCAGCGCTGACCGGCGTGGGCTTCACCACCACCGAGGCGGAGGCGGTGGTCAGCCATCCCGTGCGCCGCAGGGTGATCATGGCGTTGATGCTGCTCGGCAGCGCCGGGCTGGTCACCGCGATCGCGGGCCTGCTGGCCGGCTTCGTCGACGCCGGCGGCGGGCAGGCGGTCCGCCGCACGGTCCTGCTCGCCGTGGGGCTGTGGGGGGTGTACGCCGCCGCGAAGTCCCAGCGGGTGGATCGGGTGCTGTCCCGGCTGATCAGCCGGGTGCTGCAGCGCTACACCGACCTCGACGCACGCGACTACTCGCGGCTGCTCCACATCCAGGAGCAGTACTCCGTCAACGAGCTGCACGTCCCGGAGGGCGGCCTCCTCGCCGACCGCAGCCTCGGCGAGCTGCTGTTGCGCGACGAGGGGGTCATGGTCCTGGGGATCACGCGACCAGACGACACGTACCTCGGGGTGCCGACCAAGGACAGCGTCCTGCGCGCCGGCGACACGGCCGTGGTCTACGGGCACGCCGACGCCATCGCGCAGCTCAACCGCCGCCGGCAAGGCGACCCTGCCGCCAGCGACCATGACGCAGCGGTGCGCGAGCACGCAGACCGCCTGCGCCGCCAGGAGCAGGCCGAGCGCACGGGAGACGACCGCACCGGCCGTGGCTCGGGGTAGGGGCGACCGCACGGGCCGGGGCTCGGGGCAGAGGACCGCACCGGCCAGGGCTCGGGAAGCGGCGACCGCACCGGCGGTGGCTCGGGGTAGCGACCGGTCGGGCAGCGCCACAGGGGCACGCCAGCGCGCTCACGTGGCGTGCGGTGCCAGGGCCGCCTGCAGCGCGCGGATGGTCTGCTCGCTGTTCGTGAACAGCACCGCCTGCATGCCCACCGCACGCGCGCCTGCGACGTTCTCGGGCAGGTCGTCGACGAAGACCGCTTCCTCGGGTGTGACCTCCAGCCGCTCGCAGGCCAGCAGGTAGAACGCGGGGTCCGGCTTCTCCAACCCTTCCTCGTGGGAGTAGAGGACGTGGTCGAAGACGTTCGCGAAGCCGTAGAGCGCCTGCTCGCGTTCGCGGGCGCCCACGAAGCTGTTGCTGAGGATGGCGGTCTTGTGGCGGGGCCGCAACGCCACGAGGTAGTCCAGGAGCTCCCGGTTGAGGCTGCCGACGTACTCGGTCCACACGTCGGCCCACAGCGTCTCCGACTGCGCAGCGTCGATGCCCAGGACGTCGGCGGTCCGCTGCTCGATCTCGTCCAGGGATGCCGCTCCGGTGCGTCCCGGCCGCCAGATCGGAGCAACGAGCAGCCGCAGGCCTCCGGGGCGGAGTCCCAGCCGGGCCTCCCACGCCTCGACCCAGCCTGTCTCGGGCGTGTGCTCGAGAACCCCGCCGATGTCCACGATGACCGCTCGACGCATGCTCAGCTGCACCTCCGACACTCGCACCGTAGAACGCTTCGTGGTCCCGCGGCTCGGCCGATGGACCAGGGGCGCCGGAGCGGTTTCGGCACGCGTCGGCGAGTACGACCTTTCCGCTGTTTGGGGACCACCCGCGGCGCGGGATGAGAGTTTCCTGACCGGAGGGTTGAGTCCACGTAGGCGGTAGCGGACATCCGCGTCGAAAGGTCCCTCGACCACCCGCCCCCTACCGTGGAGGGCTCGCCAGAGCACGACCGCTGTAGCGCACGTTCCGCAACGGAGGAGACAGGGATGTCATCGCAACGATACGACGCAGGGCTCACCATCCGCAGGGCCGTCCTCGGTGAGGAGTACGTGGACGCGGCCATCGCTGGGAGCAACAGCTTCAACGCCTTGATGCAGGAGTTCGTAACGAAGTACTGCTGGGGCACCGTGTGGACACGACCCGGCCTCGAGCGCAAGACCCGAAGCCTGCTCAACATCGCCATGCTCACCGCGTTGGGCAAGACCCACGAGCTGAAGCTGCACGTCCAGGGCGCGGTGCGCAATGGTTGCACCCAAGAGGAGATTGCCGAGACGCTGCTCCAGGCTGCGGTGTACGCCGGGGTTCCCACCGGGGTCGAGGGCTTCCGGGTCGCAAACGAGGCGCTGGCGGAAGACCCCGCGTAGCCACGCCTGACGGTACGCCGGGGTCGCGCCCGCGTGCGCTGGCCGGGCACCGCCACGACCGCGCGCTCGAACGGCCCTCGAACCGCCGTCGGATGTGACCACCCCCACCCCGAACGGACGCATGTCCGCCTCTTGCACCTCACGCGGCGTGAGGTCGTAGCGTCGTGCCATGGACAACCCACCACGTCTCAGCAGCTCACCGCGGCCGACGTCGAGCGGCTGTATCGGATCTGTTTCCTGCGCCGGCTCGGGCTGCCGCTCGGCGACATCGGCCAGGCGCTCGATGACCCGGCGTGGAACCTGCGTGCTGCGATGAGCCGGCATCGCGACGAGGTGGAACGACGGCTGGGGACGGCCGGTCGCCTGCGCGGCCGGCTCGTGGAGCTGCTGCACGCATCAGGGACCGGCGACGAGCCGCGCACCGACGACCTGCTCAAGCTGCTGGAGGAGATGACCATGCTCGACACGACGATCCAACGCCGGATCTCCTACCTCGTCTACGCCGACGTGGAAGCCGCACACGACTACCTCGTGCGCGTGTTCGGCCTCGGCCCCGGCCAGCTCGACCGCGACGAGCAAAGCCGGGTCGTCCACGGTGAGGTCCACGCCGGTGACGGGGTGATCTGGCTCCACCCCGAGCGCCCCGGCCTGGTGTCCCCGCGCGCCACCGGCTCGGTGACGGCCGGTACGGCCGTGCTCGTCGACGACGTGGACGCCCACTACCGCCACGCCGTCGCGCAGGGAGCCAGCATCGAGTACGAACCCGTAGACCAGCCCTACGGCTACCGCGAGTACAGCGCGCGCGACAACGAAGGTGGCCTGTGGTCGTTCATGCAGCCCCTCGGTTGAGCCCGTCGACCGCGCGCGTGCCTACCGCCGCGACGGCTCGTTCGGGTCCCGACGCTGAGCGAGGTGCGGGACGGCCCGCCGTGCGCGCTCAACGCTGCTGGTCGGCGTCGCGCTCGACGGGCAGACCCGCGTCCAGCCATGCGACGAACCCGCCGGCCACCTCCGCGGCCCCGGCCCGGGCCGTGAGCTTGGAGCGGTTCGCGTGCTGGCACAGGTAGGCGACGTCCGGGCCCTCGGGGTCGACGAGGTGGCGCACCAGCGACACCTTCGGCACTCCCGGCGGCCAGCCGTAGCGGCTGCGCTCGGCACGCGTGCGCAGATCCAGGATCCGCAGCTCGCCCCGCTGCGCGGCCGCCCACGCCGCGCGCGGTGCGACTTCGGCCGCCATCAGCCCTTGTAGCCGCTGGCCCGCGCGGCGCGTCCCTGACGCTTGGCCTTGTCCTTGGCGGCCTCACGGCTCTGCTGGTCGCCCGTCTCGTAGTAGTAGCGCTTGCCGCTGTCGCCCCACTGGTAGTAGGCGCCCTTGCGGTCCTTGCCGCGGTGCACCGGCATGGCCCCTCCTTTCGAAGCGTGAATACCCGCCCCAGCCGACGGGCATGCGGTGGCAACGCCAGCCGCTTGCGAAGCTGCGTCCAGCCCGCTTGCAACCACACCCGCTGCGAGTCCGCATCCGGCGACGACCACGGTGCGGCGCCCTGCGCGCGGCGCTGCGCTCGCCGGCGTCGAGCGCCGTCGGGCGGCCCGGCGCCGTCTGGGGGACCAGCCTCCTCCGCGAGCGCGGCGTCGTCGCAGCGGGCGCGGAGGTAGCGGAAAAGGCTGTCGGCGAACGCCTCGAAGCAGGCGACGAACGCCTCCGGGTCACGGCGGCGGATGCCCTCCAGCAGGTCGGCCGGCAGCTCAAGCTCCACGCCGCCGAGGGTCGGTCCGCGCGGTGCCCGGACGCAAGGTTCCGCTACGGCACGATCACCGCCCGTCCCCGGACCTTGCCGGCGGCGAGGTCGCCGATCGCCTCGTTGACCTGGTCGAAGGGGTAGTCCGTCGTGAGCAGCCGCACGACACCGCGCTGCGCCAGCGTCAGCAGCTCGCGGAGCTCCTGGTAGGTGCCGCCGACGTTGCCGATGATGCGGCGCTCGCTCCCCATGATGTCCAGCGCCGGAACCGACAGCGTCCCGCCGTAGCCGACCACGAGATACTGTCCGCCGGTGGCGGTCATCGCGAACGCGTGCTGGGGCACGTCGCCCTCGCCGACGAGGTCGATGACCGCGCCGGCTCCGCGACCACCCGTCAGCTCCCGCACCTCGTCCACGGCAGCGAGCGAGCCACCCGTGACCGTGTGGTCCGCCCCGAGCTCCCGTGCGAGGCCGAGCGCCTGGTCGGAGGTGTCGACGGCGATGATCGGGCTGGGCGTCAGCGCCCGGAGGACCTGGACGCCGACGTGGCCGAGACCCCCGACGCCGATGATCACGACGGCGTCGTCGGGCTCGAGGTCGCGGGTGGCGCGCTTGGCAGCGTGGTAGGAGGTCAGCCCCGCGTCCGCGTACGGGGCGGCCGCCTTGGGCTCGATGCCCTCGGGCAGCGGGACGACGTTGCGGGCCTTCGTCCGCAGGAGCTCGGTGAAGCCCCCGTCGAACTGGATGCCCTGCCACGCCAGCTGCTCGCACTGGTTGTCGAGCCCGCGCCGGCACGCCGGGCACGTCCCGTCCCCCATGCCGGGCAAGACGACGACCGCGTCGCCCTCGACGACGTTGCGCACGCCGGCTCCGGTCGCGGCGATCCAGCCAGCGTTCTCGTGGCCGAGCGTGTAGGGCAGGTCGACCTGCTGCGCCTCCGTCCACGCTCCCTGGATGATGTGGATGTCGGTGCGGCACACGCCGGCGCCGCCGATGCGGACCAGCACGTCGTCGGGCTCTTCGATGGTCGGCTCCGGCACCTCGTCGAGCTCAAGGAACCGCGGGCCGGTGAGGTCTGGATCAAACTTGTGGATGCGGGCCGCCTTCATGCTGCTCCCTCCTTCGAGGCGTCGACTGGCGTGGCAGTGCCAGCGTGTCGTCAGGACACGTGCCGGTGCGGCGCGAAGCCGGTGACCTTCGTCGGCAGCCGGTGCAGTCTCGTGCTCGCCGTGATGAACAGCGTGCTCGCGTCGGGCTCGCCCCAGGCGAGGTTCGCCGCCACCTCGGGGACGCGCACGCGGCCGAGCACCGCTCCGCTCTGGTTCACGAGCCAGATGCCGCCTGGGCCGGTCGTGTAGACATTGCCCTGGTCGTCGAGCTTGAACCCGTCGAGCACGCCCTCACCTTCGCCGCTGATCTGCACGAACACCTCGCCGCCGGTCAGCCGCCAGTCGGCCCCGATCGTGAACACGCGGATGTGCGCCCGCTCGGTGTCGTCGACGTACAGGCGCGTGCCGCTCGGGTCGATGGCGAGGCCGTTCGGGCCGTCGAAGTCATCGACGAGCAGCTCCGGCTCCGAGCTACCCGGGGCCACGCGGTACACCCCGCGGTGGGGAAGCACCTGCTCGGCCGGGCCCCCGAAGCCCTCCCCGAGGCCATAGTGGGGGTCGGTGAAGATGATCGAGCCGTCCTCGGCGACGACCACGTCGTTCGGCGCGTTGAGCGGCTGTCCCAGGAACTGGTCCGCGACGATCTCGAAGTCGCCGTCCGGAGTGGAGCGGACGACCCGGCGGGTCTGGTGCTCGCACACGACGAGCCGGCCGGCGTCGTCGATGGTCATCCCGTTGGAGTGGTTGCTCGGCTTGCGGTACTCACTGACCCCCGCACCCGGCTCGTAGCGGTACATCGCGTTACCGGGGATGTCGGAGAAGACCAACGCGCCTGCACGGAAGTCCCACACCGGACCCTCCGTGAACACGAAGTCCTGCCCGAGCTCCTCCAGCCCGGCGCTGGGATCGATGAGCTCACGGGCCTCGGGTTCGAACGCCTCCAGGATCTCTGCCTGCATGCGTCCCCTCCTCGGGTGCCGGTTCGCGGGTTGCGTCGTTCAGCGGTCCGTCAGGACGGCTTGCCACGTGGGATCGACCGGCCGGTCTACGAGTCGCACGCGCAGCCGGCCGATGCCCTCGATCTCCCCCTCGATCTCATCACCCGCCGCGCAGGGGCCGGCGGGGGGTGTGCCCCCGGTGACGAGGTCGCCGGGCTCGAGGGTCGAGAAGGTGGAGATGAACGCGAGCAGCTCCGGCAGCTGGTCGCGCATCTGGCTGGTGGACGACTCGGCTTCCAGCTGCCCGTTGCGACGGCGGCGCATCGTGAGGTCGTTCGTGGCCGGCAGCTCGTCCCGTGTCACGATCCACGGCCCGCAGGGCGCGAACCCGTCGACGTTCTTCGCCCACTGCTGGTGGTCGCGGTTCACGAGCTCGAGCTCGTGAAACGTGAGGTCGTGGAGGATCGTGTGGCCGAACACGGCGTCGGCCGCCTCCGCCCGGGACGCCTCGTGGAGAGTGGAGCCGACGACGGCGGTCAACTCCCACTCGTGGAACACCGAGCCGTAGCCAGCGGGCACCCCCACCTCCGCGTCGTGGCCGACAAGCGCCGACGGTGCCTTCAGGAAGATGTTCGGCGCCTTCAGGAAGTCGAGGCCCAGCTGCCGGCGGTAGTCGTCGAAGTTCAGGCCGACGCACCAGATCTTGGACGGCTGGGGGACCGGCGGGAGCAGGCGGCCCGACACCAGCTCGTGCTCCGGGCCCGCGTGCGCGGCGAGGTCATCGACCGTCCCGCCGCCTTCGAGGAACGCGCGCAGGGTCGGTGCGAGCCCCGAGGCGTCCCGCAGCCGTTGCCCGTCGGCGCTCAGCGCCCCCCAGCGCTCGATGCCGTCGATCTGTGCTGTCGCCACTCTCACGAACGTGTCCCCCCCGCGGGTTCAATGCGTGGACTGTAGCGCTCACGGTTGTGCACGAACAGCCGCCAGGCGCCCGCCGGACCGAGCGGCTCGGTGATCGCCGACACGGACCCGGTCCATGCCCGGTTGTCGAGCAGGGCGAGGTAGGCATCGCCCAGTCCGCCGTCCGCCGCGACGCGAACGCGTGACGGCAGCGGGACCGCCAGGCGGTCACGCAGCGCCTCCAGCCCGTCGAGGTCGGTGCCGGCCACGGCGCCGTGCACGTGGGCCGAGCAGGCAGCCGGCGGGACGTCGTCCAGCCGGTTCATCAGACGGGTCGCATACAGCGCCCGCGTCAGGCCGTAGGTGCGGGCGAAGTCGGCGCCGTGCTCCACCATGGTGCGGTCGTTGCCGGTCCAGGCGGGGTCGAGCAGCCCGGCGAGGATCGTCTCCTGCGCCAACCCCCAGATCAGCTCGCCGCTGAGCGTCGTGTAGCTCCAGAGAATCTTGCAGCCCTCGTCCACGGTCACGAACTTCGTGTGGGACCCGGGTGAGATGTACAGGAGCGGCGGCTCGGCGTCGTCGAGGTCGAGGAGCCCGGCGATCTCGGTCTCCTCCCCGCGCATGAAGTCGGTGGAGCCTGCACCCTGGTTCCCGTTCCAGCGGACCCCCGGGACGAGGTAGGTGGGCACCGGGATGTCGGGCGCGTAGTCCCGCCGCTCGAGGCGCCCGGCGATGTCGATGGGGGTCACCGGTGCCTCGAGGTGGGGGACCTCCTCGAGACCGAGCTCGGAGGTGATCATGCCGAAGGCCACGACGGCGTCGAGCGTCTCCCAGTCACCGCCGACCTCGTCGAAGATCTCGCCGGCGAGCCGGGCGATGTGCTTCAGCAGACGCTCACGACCGCTGTCCCGCGCGACGTCGCGGGCCCCGAGTCGGGTGCTGCGGGTGCCGAGAACCGCACCGTCGTCCAGAGCCCAGACCCGGGTCGTCGTCGTTCCCGAGTCGACTGCAAGGATGCGCATCGTCACAGCCTCTCATGTGCCTGTGGTGAGCCCAGCCGCCGGCTGATCTCGTGGGCCGCCTTGACCACGGCATCCGCGAGCTCGCCTGAGAGGAGGTCCTCCGGCAGGCGCTGGGCGGGGCCGGCAATGGACAGCGCGCCAGCCACCCTTCCCCCTGAGTCATGGATGGTCGCCGCCACGCAACGCACCCCGACCTCGTGCTCCTCGAGGTCCAGCGAGTAGCCGCGTCCGCGGATGCGGTGCAGCTCCGCGCGCAGGTCGTGCGGGTCGCAGATCGTGTTCGGTGTCTTCGGGACGAGCTCACCGTCGCGTTCGAGCCGTGCGACCGGATCGTCCTCCCGTGCGGCCAGCAGCGCCTTGCCCAGGCCGGTGCAGTAGGCCGGGGCACTGCCGCCGACGCGCGACATCATGATGCCGATCGCGTGCTTGCCCTCGAGCTTTTCGAGGTAGACGACGCGGAGGTTGTCGTCCAGCACCGCGAGGTGCACGGTCTCGTTGTAGCTGTCACGCAGGCGCTCGAGGACGGGCAGCGCCTCACGCCGGTAGTCGACCTGCTGCAGGTAGGCCTGGCCGAGCTCGACGCAGCGCAGGCCGAGCCGGTACAGATCGCGCCCGGGGACGCGCTCGACGAGGCCGGTGTGCTCGAGGTTGCGCACCATGCGGAACACGGTCGGCTTGGTGAGCCCGCTCCGCTCGACCAGCTCGTTCAGACTGGCCCCGCCGGCGCTGTGCTGGATGCAGTCGAGAACGTCCGCCGCGCGGGTGATCGCCCGCACGAGGTAGGCGCTGCCGTCCAGCTGACGTGTGGTGTCGGCATCGGATGTGGTCAGCGATCGCACCATCGTCACTCCTGTGCCCCCACGCGGTCTGTGCTGGTGTCGACCCGCTGGCGGGTGTCGTCGCGGTCAGGTGGCGGTGCCCCGGGACCGGCAGGACTGCCTCCGCCGAACAGCCGGCGTGCGGAGCCGCTCAGCTCCCGCCGCCACATGTCCACGCCCACCGCGGCAGCGATGATGGCGCCCAGCGAGATCTGCTGCCACGCAGCCGGTACGCCATGCAGGTTCAGACCATTCTGCACGATCACGATCGTCATCGCGCCGAACAGCGTGCCGAGCACGCTGCCCTGGCCGCCGAACAGGCTCGCGCCGCCGATCACCGCGGCGGCGATCGCCATCAGCTCCATCCCCTGGGCGTAGTTCGGGGAGCCGGAGTCGAGCCGCGCGGTCATCAGCACGCCCCCGATGGCACCCGCCAAGCCGGCGATGATGAAGGCCTTCGTGCGCACCCAGTTGACGTTGATGCCGCTCAGGCGGGCGGCGTCCTGGTTGCCGCCGACCGCGTAGATCTGGCGGCCGCCCTCGGTGTAGCGCAGGTAGAAGGCCGCACCGCTGTACAGCAGCAGCACGTAGATGAAGGGCGCGGGGATGCCCAGCAGCTGCGCGTAGAACACGTTGTTCAGGGTCGGGGACACCGAGAAGATCGGCGTCCCCCCGGTGTACAGGAACGCGAAGCCGCGGAAGATGCTGAGGGTCCCGAGGGTGAAGATGAACGGCGGGATGCGCCCGTAGCTCGCGAAGAAGCCGTTGAAGGCACCTGCGGCTGCGCCCATCACCAGCATGAGCAGTATCGCCAGCGGGACCGGAACGCCCATCTCCTTCACGAGCCCCGCGGTCAGGACGGTGGTGAGCGCAACGAGCGACCCGGACGAGAGGTCGATCTGCGCGGATAGGATCACGAAGGTCGCGCCGATCGCCACGATCGCGACGATGGCCATCTGCAGCGACACGTTCGCGAGGTTGCGCGGCTGCAGGAAGCGGTCGGTCGTCATCGCCATCAGGCCAGCGACGAGCAGCATGATGATCAGCGGCCCGACCCACTTCTGGCGGATAAGCCTGGTGAGGCCCGCCTGCGTGATCTCGGCTGTCTTGTTCATGCCACCACCACCCCGCCTGCCGCCATCTCCACGAGCCCGTGCTCGGTCAGCTCCCCCCGCCCGGCGATGTGGACGATCCGGCCGTCGCGGACGACCGCGACACGATCGCTCATCGCCAGCAGCACCGGGAAGTCAGAGCTGATCAGCAGGATGGCCAACCCGGCCTCGCTCAGCTCGTTTATGAGGTGATACACCTCCACCTTCGCCTGCACGTCGATGCCGTGCGTCGGCTCGTCGAGGATCAGGACCCGGACGTGGGTGAACAGCCAGCGCGCGAGCACGACCTTCTGCTGGTTGCCGCCGGACAGGAACTGCACGCTGCCGTCCATCACCCGTCCGACGATGCGCAGCTTGCGGGCAAGCTCGCGGGCGCTGCGGCGCTCGGCGCTGAGGCGCAGGACGGGGCCGGTCAGCAGCTTCGCGAGGTCCGCGATGGTCATGTTCTCCGGTCCGGCGAAGTTGAAGAACAGCCCGTGCGCCTTGCGGTCCTCCGGCACGAGCGCCACGCCGGCGTCGATGGCCCTTGCGGGCGACATGAGCTCGACGCGCTCGCCGTCGATGCGCACCTCGCCCGCGGTAACCTGGTCGATCCCGAACAGCGCGCGGGCGATCTCGGTGCGCCCCGCGCCCGCGATGCCGCCGAGGCCGAGCACCTCGCCGCGGCGGACGGTGAAGCTCACATCTGCGACGCCGCCCTCGCTCGAGAGCCCCCGGACCTCGAGCCGCGGCTCGTCGCCGGCTGCTGGCCGGTGCGGGTAGTGCTCTTCGAAGTCCGAGCCCACCATCAGGCGGACGACCTCGGCGACGGACAGCTCCTCCGAGGGCCGCGACTCGACGAGACGTCCGTCCTTCAGGACCGACACGCGGTCGGCGACCTCCATGACCTCGTCGAGACGGTGGGAGATGTACAGGATGGCGCGGCCCTGCTGGGCGATGCGCCGGATGACCTCGTGGAGGCGCTCGACCTCGTACGGCCCGAGGGCGGCGGTGGGCTCGTCAAGGATGAGCAGCGACATCTCCTGGGACAGCGCCTTCGCGATCTCCACGAACTGCTGCTCGGCGACGGACAGCGAGGAGACGGTGCGGTCGGGGTCGACCTGCACCTCGAGCGCCGCGAGGCTGTCCTGGGCGTGCCGGCGCGCCTGCGCCCAGCTCACGATGGGGCCCCGCCCGGGCAGCCGGCCCAGGCAGATGTTCTCCATGACCGTGAGGGAGGGCACGAGGGAGAACTCCTGGTGGAAGGTCGCCACGCCGTACGATCGGGCGGCCAGGGGGTCCTTGACACGCACCGCCTTGCCGCGGTGAGACAGCGTGCCGGTGTCGGGCTGGTGCACGCCGGCGAGACACTTCACGAGCGTGGACTTGCCGCTGCCGTTCTCACCGACGAGGGCGTGCACCTCCCCGAGGTGCAGGTCGAGGGACACCGCGTCCAGCGCCTGCACGCCGGGGAAGGCCTTGGACACGTCCCGGAGCTGCCACAGGGGCGGCTCCGGGACGTGCTGACCGTGAACGCCCATCGCGTCCTAGTACTCCTGGGACGGCGGTGGGTACAGCCGCTCAGGCTGCTGCAGGTACTCGATGGCGTTGTCCTCGTCGACGACCTCCGTCGGGATCTCGTGGAAGAACTCGGGGACGTCGTCGCCGGTCAGGCAGTCGTGGACGAACTGCATCGCCTGCTCGCCCATGTCGAACGGGAAGGTCATGACCGTGGCCTCCCAGTCGCCGGCGTGGATCTCCTCGAGACCCTGCGTGTCGCCGTCGTTGCCGAGGATGATCACGTCCTCCCGGCCGAGCGCACGGGCGGCCGCGTTCGCGCCGATCGACATGTAGTCGTTGGCCGTCATGATCATCGTGATCTCCGGGTTGGCCTGGAGCATGTCCATCCCGGCCTCGTTGCCGCCCTCGACGTTCCAGCCGCCGGGCAGCGAGGCGACGATCTCCATGGTCTCCACGTCCTCGATCGCGTCGACGAAGCCGCCGATGCGCTCCTCGGAGTGGTAGCCGGGCAGGCCCTCGATGAGCCCGACCTTGTGCTCCTCGCCGAAGGTCTCGAGGGTGTACTCGCCGAGCTTGTACGTGCCGGCGCGCTGCACGTAGCCGACAACCCCGTGCACCGGCGTCGGGAAGTCGGGGATGTCGGAGTTGACGATCACGACGGCGATGCCCTCGTCGACGATCTGCTGCACGAGCGGTGCGGCGGAGTGCTCGTCATGGGTGGAGAAGATGACCGCGTCGACGTCGCGGAGCAGGACGTCTTGGAGCATCCCCATCTGGGTCTCGACGTCGTCCGAGAGGGGTGCCAGGGTGAACGTCTCGTGGCCGAGCTCCTCGGCCCGGGCCTCGATGCCCTTCTCGATGGCCATGTAGTAGGGGAACTCGGTGGCGGGCGGCATGTAGGCGACCGTCGCCTGCTCGTTGTCGAGGCCCGCGTCGGCACAGCTGGCCTGCGCCTCGGCGACCTCCTCCGGCTCCTCGACCTCTTCGTCGGGCTCCGGCTCGGGCTCCGGCTCGGGGTCTATCACGTCTTCGTCCGGATCGTCGGGCGGCGCTACCTCGTCGAACGCATCCCCGCAAGCCGCGATCAGCAGGCTGAACGCGGCGAGCAGCGCGAGGAAGAACGGTGCGGTGCCTCGCTTCATCGCAGCTCCTTGTTTCACCACGCGAAATGGCATACTGGCCATTGAAACACCCTTACTGTACTACTGCGCTAGGACGCAGTCAAGCGCCGTGTGCCGGCAGTAACCTCCAGCTGTCGCGGCCAACGACCAGTGTGAGGAGCGGTGTCGTGCACCGGTGGGAGATCACGCAGCGGCTCGTCGCAGGGCGAGTCATCGGCATCGTGCGCGCGGACGACACGGACCGGGCGGCGGTGGTGGCGACGACGCTCGTCGAGGCGGGCCTGCCGGCCGTGGAGGTGGCGCTCACGACCCCCGGCGCGGTGCGGGTGCTCGAGCGGCTCGCCGGCGAGGTCGGTCCGGACGGGCCGCTGCTCGGGGCGGGCACGGTGCTCGACGCCGTGTCGGCCGGCCGGGCCCTCGACGCCGGTGCCCGCTTCCTCGTCAGCCCGGCGCTCGACCGTGCGGTGATCGAGACGTGCCACCGCCACGGTGCGGCCTGCGTTCCCGGTGTGGCGACCGCCACCGAAATCGTCCGGGGTCTGTCCTGGGGCGCGGACCTGCTGAAGCTCTTCCCCGCCTCCGCGCTCACGCCCGGCTGGCTCACCGCCGTCCGGGCGGCACTGCCGCAGGCGCCGCTGGTCCCGACCGGCGGGGTCGATGCGGGCAACGCGCGCGCGTGGCTCGACGCCGGCGCCGTGGCCGTTGCCGTCGGCGGGGCGCTCACCCGCGGCGGGCCGGACGACATCAGGGCCCGCGCGCAGCGGCTGCTCGAGGCGGTCGGAGTCCCCGCCAGCGGCTGACGCCGGGGCGACGCGGGCTACGTCCAGTCCTCGGGGTCCAGACCGAGCGCACGTGCGACCTCCCGCTCGAGGACGTCGCGGATGAGCTCGGTCAACTCGACGCGGTCGGTGGCGTGCTGCTCGGCGGCGCGGCGGTGGATGTCACCCGGCGCATTCGCTCGCCTTCGCTGTCCACGGTGAGCGCCGACGCGGTGCCGTGCGCCGCCGCGGTCGACACCTCGGACACGTCCACGCGCACGCTCTCGAGCGCGGCGGCGACCGGCTCGACGAGGTCGGCGAGCGCGTCGCGCACGACCCGGTCAAGCTCACCCGGCTGCGCAGCCGCAAGCCCGCCGCCTGGCGGCGCCGGCGGTCGCTGTCGGGATGGGCGGCGCGCCCGGCGGTCTCGGGGCGGACGCTGTCGTCGCTGGTGGCCGAGGCGTGCGTCGGGCCAGCACGGTTCCCACCGACGAGCAGAAGGGAGCAGGTCATGACGATGGCGGCGATGTACGCGCGGGTGTCCTCGCCCCGCCAGCGCAAGGAGCACACGATCGCCTCGCAGACCGCGGCGCTGCGGACGTGTCCGAGCAGCAGGGGCTTGACGTCTGCGCCGAGTGGGTCTTCGAGGACGAGGGCTTCTCCGGCGCGACGCTCGTGCGTCCAGGCTTGGAGGCGCTGCGCGACCTCGTCGCCCAGATGCCCGTCGAGGTGGTGCTGTGCTACGCGCCTGATCGGCTGGCGCGCCTCTACACCTGGCAAGCGCTGCTGATCGAGGAGTTCGCGCGCGCGGGCACCGAGGTGCGGTTCGCACCACCGTGTGGGGCATGCTGCGCAACCCCGCCTACGCCGGCCGCGCGGCGTGCGGCAAAACCGCCGTCGCGCACGGACAGCGGCCGGTCACCGACCCGAACCTGATCGAGGGCGAGCTCGAGCGCCGCCTCGCCCAACTGCGCGCCGCCAACCCCGCCACCGCCCAGCGCGGCCGTCTCGAACGCGACCTCGCCCGCGCGACCGCCGGCACCGCCGGCTGCTCGAGGCCTACCAGGAACAGCTCGCCAACGCGTACTGCGCGCTGTCGTCCGCGAGGTCCTCGTCGGCTCCGACCGCGTCGTCATCCGCCACTCGCTCCCTTTCCACCCCAGTCGGGTCATGGCGTCCACCTCCTTTGCGGTAGCGGTGACGGTGGTCGTGCGTGCGGGGCGCCCCGCCTTATCCGGGTGCTTGCGCCCGGACGACCGCTGTGGGCGCGGTCTACAAGATGTTCGATGGGGTGATCCCCGGCGTGCGCGGCCGCTCGGTCTTTCAGGGACGTGTCCCGTACAACTGCTCCATGAGCGCGCGGCAGCCGGGCTGTCGGCG
>SKPY01000178.1 GCA_007119305.1 Nitriliruptorales bacterium | reverse complement strand
GAGCACGCCGACGAGGACCGGGGCTGCACGGAGCACGCGTCCACCGTACCCGACCCCCGGTGGCTCCCGGTTGCGGTGCGCCCCCGAGCACGCCATGGCTCGCGGGCGCTGCGGACTCCGATCCGATCGCTCAAGGTCTGCGGCGCGCGTGTCGATAGGTTGCCGGAGGTCGCGCTACAGCGGGCCTCGTGCAAGGCACCAGGGCAAAGCTCCGGAAACGGGGCGACGCAAAGCCACGGGCCTAAGCCGCATGCGCGGTACGGCCGCCGGGCTGCCGCAGGACAGCTTCCTGTGACGTGTCGCTTCGCTCCCGGATCGGATGGTCCCGAAGGAGCGACACGATGGCAGCGGTGGCAGCGGTGCGGCACAACCACCGGCAGGTGCTCGCGATCGCAGTGGTGCTGGCGGTGGTCGCGGCGCTCGCCGCGGTCCTGGCCCAGCCGCCGGTCGCAGCGGCCTCGTCGGACCGTGCGGATTCCGAGCACGAGTTCGTGGGGAAGATGAACGCGGCACGCAGGGCGCAGGGTCTGGGCCCGCTCGCGGTGCACAGCCAGATGCGCAACATCGCCCGCGACTGGACCCCGAAGATGATCGCCCACGGGTCGCTGCGGCACCGGCCGGGCGACCAGCTCACGAGCCTCGCGCCCGACGACTGGCTTGGCCTCGGGGAGAACGTCGGGCGCAGCGTCAAGACCGGCGCGACGGCGAGCGAGCTCGTCGACCGCCTGCACCGGGCGTTCATGGACTCCCCGGGTCACCGGGCGAACATCCTCGGCAACTACAACTACGTCGGGGTGGGCGTGCGCCTGTCGAGCGACGGGGCGATGTGGGTGACGGTGAACTTCCTGCGTGCGCCGAGCTCGCAGCAGGAGGTCGTGCCGCCGCCGCCGTCGGTCAAGAAGCAGATTGCCGAAGCGATCCGCGTGTCGCAGGCGGTGTTCGCGGATGCTGGAGCCACGGGCCGTACGGCCGCGTTCGCCGTGCTCGGTCGGGGCGACGTGTTCGCCGACGCCCTCGGCGGCTCCGCGCTCGCGGCCGACCAGGGTCCCATCCTGTTCACGAGCGGACCGAGCCAGGCAGACCCACGTCCCAGCCTGGAGGCGTCCACACGCGTCGAGATCGACCGCGTCCTCGGCGGCTCGGGCACCGTGTACCTGCTCGGTGGCACGGCCGCGGTGTCCGACCGCGTCGCGACCGAGCTGGCCGGCGCCGGGTACACCGTGCGGCGGCTCGGGGGCGCCAGTCGGGTTGAGACGTCCGTGCGCATCGCAGAAGAAGCGATCCACGTGCACGGTCGCAAGGACGAGGTGCTGATCGCCCGGGCCGACGAGTGGCCCGACGCCGTCGCCGGCGGTGCGTACGCGGCCGCCAGCCGCACCCCCCTGGTGCTCACCAACCGCGCCTCCCTGCACGACGAGGTCGCCGGCTTCCTGAGGCGTGAGAACCCGACCCAGCGCTGGGCGTTGGGCGGCAGGGTCGCGCTGTTCGACGAGACCGTGGCGCGCGCGCAGGCGACCCGGGTGTACGGGCCTGAGCGCACCGCCACCGCCGTGGCGATCGCCGAGCGGCTGTGGAAGCGCACCTCGGGCACGCACGGCGACAAGTTCGCCACCGCGCCGAGCCACGGGGACGAGGCGTGGGCCTACGCGCTCGCGCAGGCGCCCTGGGCCGCGGCCTACGGCGGTCCTCAGCTCCTCGTCGGCAACAGCGTTCCCGCCTCGGTGAGCGACTACCTCGCCCGACTCGACTACAACGGGGACCGCTCCGCCGAGCTGTTCACAGCCTCGTCGTTGTCGGCAACGGTCATCGAAGATCTGCGCCGGATGACCGGACGCTAGCTTCGCACAGCCTCCCACTGCCCTGGAGGGCGGCCCCCGGACTGCTTGCAGTCCGGGGGCCGTGTGCGTGATGGGACGAGCAGCTTGCTCGCCACCGGGCGCGTCACCCTGCGGTCTCAGCCGTCACGAGGCCGATATACTGCCCGTCCATGGCTGCCTTGCCCGCTCGGCTGGGTGACTGGCGCCAGGCGCGTGAGCTGCTGCGCAACCTCGTGGCCAAAGAGCTGAAGGTTCGCTACAAGCACTCGGCCCTGGGGTTCGCCTGGTCCCTGCTGACCCCGCTGCTCATGACCGCGATCTTCACGGTCGTGTTCGCGACGTTCCTGCGCATCCCCGTGGATCGCTTCGCGGCGTTCTTCCTGGCCGGCTACCTCATCTGGCAGTTCTTCGCCAACAGCGTGAACGCCAGCGTCGGCGCGATCGTCAGCAATGGTTCGCTCATCCGCAAGGTGTACTTCCCCCGCGAGGTGATCCCGCTCTCGCTCGTGCTGTCCCAGGCGGTCCATCTGCTGCTCGCCCTGGCGGTGACGGCACCCCTGTTCTACGTGCTGCGTGGCAACTTCCTGCCCTTCGTGCCGGCGCTGCTCGTCGGTCTCGTGCTCCTCGTCGCCTTCACCGCCGGGATGTCGATGCTGTTCGCTGCGGTCAACGTGAGCTTCCGTGACCTGCAGGAGCTCACGCAGGTCATGTTCATGGCGTGGTTCTACGGCACCCCGATCATCTACCCGCGCTACCTGGTCGACGACGCCGTCGCCGACGCCGAGGGCTGGCTCATGACGGTGCTGCCGTGGATCCAGCGCATCGTCGAGGCCAACCCGATGACCTGGTTCGTGCAGCTGTTCCAGCGCCCGCTCTACGGGGTGCCAGCGCATCCGGAAGTCGGCGCCGCTCCGCCCACCTGGCCCGATGCGACCACCTTCCTCGTGTGTGCGGCCTGGGCGGTGGGCACGTTGACGTTCGGGTGGTGGCTGTTCCGCCGCCGCGCGGTGACGTTCGCCAAGGAGGTGTAGTGGCCCGCCGCGGACAGCAGGCCCCGACCGCGGACGCCGCGCACGCGCCCGACCGCTTCGCGATCGACGTCACCGGGCTGCACGAGGTGTTCCGGGTCTACACCGAACGGCCGCCCGGGCTCAAGGAGCGTCTCTACCGGTTCCGTCGCGCCCGCTACCACGAGTTTCACGCCCTCAACGGAGTCGACCTGCAGGTTCGTCACGGCGAGACCGTGGCGCTGATCGGGCCCAACGGGTCCGGCAAGTCCACGCTGCTCAAGTGCATCGCCGGGATCCTGCCCGCCGACGCCGGCGAGGTCGCCGTCCACGGACGGATCGCGACGCTGCTCGAGCTCGGCGCGGGCTTTCACGAAGAGCTCTCCGGGCGCGAGAACATCTACCTCAACGGGGCGATCCTCGGCCTGTCCCGCGCGGAGATCGCCGCGGCCTTCGACGACATCGTCGACTTCGCCGGGGTGCGCGAGTTCATCGATGCGCCGGTGCGCAACTACTCGTCGGGCATGTACGTGCGGCTCGGCTTCGCGATCGCCGTGCACGTCGACCCCGACATCCTCCTGGTCGACGAGGTCCTGTCGGTCGGCGACCAGACGTTCCAGGAGAAGTCCCTCGCTCAGATGCGGTCGTTCTCGCAGAAGGGCAAGACGGTGGTGCTCGTCAGCCACGACCTCGGGGCGGTCCGCAGCCTGTGCGAGCGCACGCTCGTGCTGCACCACGGCGAGATCGCGTTCGACGGCCCGACCGACGACGCCATCGAGGCGTACCAGCAGCTGCTCGCCACCGGCGAGCTGCCTGCCGCGGGGGTCGTCGAGGAGGGCCGGACCGGTGATCTGCGCGCCCGCATCACCGGCGTGCGGGTCGAGGTGGCCGGCACGGGCGGCACCGGGCGCGGGGGGCAGCCGAGCCCGGTCGGGCCGGTGGCGGCAGGCTCCACTGCCCGCGTGGACGTCGAGGTGACACCGCAGGCCGACCTCATCGGCCAGGGCGGCCTGTCGGTCGGGATCAACGTGCGCCGCCCTGACGTCCAGCCGAGCGTGTACGAGACGCGCACGTCCTGGCGGGCCAGCTACGTGGCCCCGCCCCCGCAGGGCACGCCGCTGACCGTCACGTTCGACCTCGACCTCGGCCTGCTCACCGGCGCCTACCTCATCGACGTCATGGTGGCGAACGCCGAGACCAACGTGCTCCACGAGCGTTGGACGAGCGCGGTGGAGCTGGCCGTGGAGGGCCCGACGCATGACGCGGGCATCGCCACGCTCGACGCCCGGGTGCGCATCGACAACCCGGACGGCGTCTGGCCGCCCGAGAGCCACCCTCCGCCGCTTGACGAGGGCGGGCCGCGCTACCACCCGGTCCGCGACGGCTCCGACGAGCCCGAGGGTGCCCGCGACGCGCGATGAGGGTCAGCGCCTGCGTGATCAACTGGAACGGCGGTCGCGCGCTCGGCGGGGCGCTCGACAGCCTCGTCGGCCAGACCCACGCCGACCTGGCCGTCACCGTCATCGACAACGCGAGCCGCGACGGCTCGGCGGCCCTCGCACGTGAGCGCGAGGTGCGGCTCGTCGGCAACCTCACCAACCGTGGCTACGCGGGTGCCGCGAACCAGGCGGTGGAGCTGGCGACCCGCGACGGAGCGGACGTGCTGCTCGTGTGCAACCCCGACGTCCGCCTCGAGCCCGACTACCTCTCCAGCGCGCTGGCCGCACTCGACGACGCGCCACGGCGAGCGGGCGTGCAGGGCAAGCTGCTGCGCTTCTCGCCCGGGACCGCGCCCGGCAGCGGACCCGCCATCATCGACACGACCGGCCATCGCGCGTTCGTGACACGGCTGTTTCGCAACCGCGGTGAGGGCCTGCGCGACGACGGCAGCTTCGACACGCCAGGTGCCGTGTTCGGCGTGTCCGGCGCGGTGGCGGTCTACCGGCTGGCGGCGCTGCACGACGTCGCCTGCGCGGGGGAAGTCTTCGACGAGGAGCTGTTCGCCTTCTGGGAGGACGTGGACCTCGACTGGCGGTTCGCGCTGCGGGGCTGGCACGCCTGGTATGCCCCCGACGCGGTCGGCTGGCACGAGCGCGGCGGAGCGGGGCCGCGCCGCAGCCCGACCGTCGAGCGGCTCAACTTCGTCAACCGCTTCCGCGTCATCGCCAAGAACGACGACCCGGCGGCGCTGCTCCGCGCTGCACCGGGCTTCGCCGTCACGACCGCGCTGAAGGCCGGCGAGCTCGCCGTCACCGTGCCGAGCGCCTTCCTGCGTGCGCTGCCCGACCTCGCCGCACTGCCCGGGGTCAGGGCGCGGCGCCGGCTCGTGCAGTCCCGCGCCACCGTCGACCCGGCCGCGGTCGTCGCCCGCTGGTTCGAGCCGTTCGACTACGCCGCGTGGATGCGCACGTGGTGGCGGCGCGTGCGCGCTGAGCACCGCCGGTAAGCCCCTCGCCCAGGACGCGTGCGGTGCGCCGCACCCACCCGGTGCGCCGCAACCACACCGACGCCGCCGCCCCGGCGGGCTTACAGCAGGAGGTTGCCGCGCGGGCGCGGCATCCTCGTGCTGGCGGGCGGCGGCGGGTGGTGGTCGGTGGGAGGTTGCGGCGCGGGCGCGGCATCCTCGTGCTGGCGGGCGGCGGCGGGTGGTGGTCGGTGGGAGGTTGCGGCG
>SKPY01000277.1 GCA_007119305.1 Nitriliruptorales bacterium | reverse complement strand
GGGGCCCCGGCCGGCTGCGCGCCCGCCCCGCCCGCGCGGCTGGCCTCCTCGCGCTCGGCCTGCACCTGGGCCATCTGCAGCTGCCCGACCGCGTCGCTGATCTGGCGCACCAGCTCGGGCTGCATCTTGCCCTCGAGCGCGCCGCTCACCGCCCCGAGCACGTCGATGAGGATCCGCGCGTCGGAGCGGCCCAGCTTCACCTGCGCGCCCGTGGCGAGCATGTTCACCGCTTGGACGACGATCTCGGCGGCGTCGGCCTCGCGGAGCTGATCGAGGTGCGCACGCAGCTCCTCCTCGGTTGGCTGTCCTGGCTGACCTGGCTGGCCGGGCTGGGTGGGGTCGGTCATGGCGTGGAGCCTTCTTCCTCGCTGTTGACGTTCTCGGTGTTGCGCCTGCCTTTCATCCTACGAGGTCGGCGAGGCCGGTCACGCCGACGTACCAGCCGATCACCGCATCGCCCCACCACACGGTCAGCAGCGCCGACGCGGCGAGGTAGGGACCGAACGGCAGCAGGTCCTTGCGGCTGCGCAGCCGGGTGGCGAGCAGCACGAGCGCGATCACGCCGCCGAGCAGGAAGCCGCCGAACACCCCCAGCAGGACGTGCCCCCACGACAGGTAGCCGAGCGCGATGCCCAGGGCGGCCGCGAGCTTCACGTCGCCCATGCCGAGCCCGCGGGGGCTGATGAGCGCGATGACGAGCAGCGCCGCGAACGCGGCGACGCCGCCGAGCAACGCGCGCAGCGCCGCCCCCGGTGTGGCGTTGCCCACCGCCGCGACCGCCACGAGCACGAGCAGCACCGGCGTGAGCGGGTACGTCAGCTTGTTCGGGATGCGCCGCGTGCGCGCGTCGATGACCGCCACGACAAGCAGCAGCCATGCGAACAGCAGGTACGCCGGCAGCGCCCACGGGTCTGCGTCCAGGTCGCCCGGCGGGGCGAGGAAGCGCCAGGCCGTGACCGCGAACAGGACGCCGCCGGCGAGCTCGACGAGGGGGTAGCGCACGCTGATCGCCGCGCCGCAGTCACGGCAGCGCCCGCGCAGCACGAACCACGACACGACCGGGATGTTGTCAAGCGGCCGGACCCGACGGCCACAGGCGGGACAGGCGCTCGGTGGGCGCACGACCGAGTCCCCGTCCGGGACCCGGTGGATCGCGACGTTCGCGAACGACCCGAACAGCAGCCCCACGACGAAGCAGGCGATGATCAGCGCGGTCTCCATGCCCGCAGTGTGCCTGATGCGGCCCGGCGCGCCCCGCACCCGCCCCTGCGGCAACCTCACCGGGGGGGTTGGGAGCACGCGTTGACGCCAGGCCCGCGCCGGCGCTCCCAACCCCACCCTCGGGGCGCCCGACGGCCGGGTGTCGGGTCCTCACACAACCTGGACGGACCCCGCGCAGCCGACGGCTGTGTGCGCAGGGCGACGCGCCAGACGGGCTACGCGAGCAGGGGGAAGGCACGGGTCTGGTGGGCAGGGCGCGTCGTCAGTCGGGCGCAGCCGGGCTGCGCACGCAGGGCGACGCGTCAGTCGAGCGTCAGACGGGCTCCGCGGGCAAGGCGGGTGGGCGAGAGCGGTCCGCCTGTTCGAGGCGCTGCTCGATGTCATCGAGCACCGCCTTGCGCTTCGACCGCCAGCGCTCGTAGTCGAGCCAGATGATCTGCCAGCAGCGGCTGGCCTCTGACCAGCGCACGCGATCGGTGCTGAAGTCGGCGCCGAGCATGTACTTCGCGCGCCCGTCGCATTCGATGCACAGCCACGCGCTCGGGAACGCGATGTCCAGATTGATCACGACCCCGTCTGCGCAGCGCCAGGGGAAGGGTTTCGGCCAGGGCGCCAGCCCTCGGTCATCGAGCCCCTCGCGCACCTCCCATTCGAACTCCGAGTCCACCGGCCGTGCAGCGAGCTGAGCCACGAGCCTGTCGAAGCGGCGTCGTGCACGGCCATGCCCGAGGCTGTCCTGCTGTGCTACCAGATCCTCAACCGCAAGCCATCCCCGCTGGATCCCTGGCACGGCGAGCCGCCGCAAGGCGTCGACGTTCAGGTCCCACGCAAAGTCCCGGATCGTCCTGGCCGCGCTGGTGCACGGCAGCCCCTCGACGTGGGTGAGGTGCTCGCTCTCCAGACGGCGGCTGCGGAAGGTCCGCACGCCGGGCAGCTCCGAGGTGCGCAGGTGGTGCGGTCGCGTCACCTCGACCAGAGGCTTGGGTCTGGCGAGGAGTCCGACCGCATACGCGGCCGAGAAGCGGGCGAGTGCGATGCGCGCCGGACTCCAGTCGCTGCCCTGGAGCGCGAGCATGACCGCGGCATGACGACGCCAGAAGTTGTCGTTCGAGCCTGGCAGGAACAGCACGCCATCAAAGGGGCGCTCCCAGCAGTCGCGTATCGCCTTTGCACGCAGCTGGTCGGGCGACAGGCCGAACTGCACGCCGTCGTGGATCGACAGGGCGCCGTGCCGTCCAGGGCCTGCGCCGAACGCGTAGAGGTCTTGCCAGCTCATGCGTGCATGGTGCGACACCCGGTTGAAGGCCAGGGCAGGTGCGGCGCACAGCTTGTGGACAAGCCAGGCTGGGAGCGCAGCTTGGCGTGAGCCGCCCGCCGGCGCTCCCAACCCCCCGGTACGTGCGCTCAGCGCCTGCCCGATCAGGGGTGGGAGCACACGCTGACGCCAGGCCCGCGCCGGCGCTCCCAACCCCTCGCGGTGCGTGCGCTCAGCGCCTGCCCGACCGGGGGGTGGGAGCACGGGTTGGCGCGAGCGCCTTGCCGGCGCTCCCAACCCTGGGCCGCCTGCCACCGGAGCGCCACGACCGTGGACTCCCCGGACGCCGGCGCGCCCCCCAGGCCTACTTGAGGTCGGCGAGCAGGCGCGCGGTCTCGATCGCGGCGAGGGCGGCGTCCCAGCCCTTGTTGCCGGCCTTGCCGCCCGCCCGGTCGACGGCCTGCTCGAACGTGTCGGTGGTGAGCACCCCGAAGGCCACCGGCACGCCGGTGTCGGTCGCCACCCGGCCGACCTCCGCGGACTGGGCGGCCACGTACTCGAAGTGCGCGGTCTCGCCCCGCACCACGCAGCCGAGCGCCACGATGGCGTCCACCCGCCCGGAAGCGGCGAGGCGGCGCGCGACCACCGGCAGCTCGAAGGCTCCGGGCGTCCAGGCGAGCTCGATGTCGTCGTCGGCGACGCCGTGGCGGCGCAGGCAGTCCACCGCGCCGTCGACGAGGCGGCGCACGACCGCGTCGTTGAAGCGCGACGCGACGAGCCCGATCCGCAGGCCGCTGCCGTCATACCGGCCCTCGTGGACCCGCATCAGTTGACCTCCTCGGTGGTCGTCACGTCCGTGCCGAGGCCGGTGAGCTCGTGGCCCATCTTGTCGCGCTTGACCTCGAGGTAGCGCAGGTTCTCCGTCGTCGGTGTGGTCTCCAGCGGCACCCGATCCACGATCTCCAGACCGTAGCCCTCGAGCCCGGCCCGCTTGGCCGGGTTGTTCGACAGCAGCCGCAGGGTGGACAGGCCGAGGTCGACGAGGATCTGCGCGCCGGTGCCGTAGTCGCGGGTGTCGGCCGGGAACCCGAGCTCGATGTTTGCCTCCACGGTGTCCGCACCACCGTCCTGGAGCTTGTACGCCTGCAGCTTGTGCATGATGCCGATCCCGCGTCCCTCGTGGCCGCGGATGTAGACGATCACGCCCTCGCCCTCCTCGGCGATCTTGCGCATGGCATCGTGCAGCTGCGTGCCGCAGTCGCAGCGCAACGAGACGAACACGTCACCGGTCAGGCACTCGGAGTGCATCCGCACGAGCACGTTGTCCTTGCCCCGTGGCTGGCCCCGCACGAGCGCGATGTGGTGCAGGCCGTCCACCTGCGACTCGTAGCCGAGCGCGGTGAACGCTCCGAACGGCGTGGGGATGCGCGCCTCTGCCACCCGCCGGACGAGCTTCTCGTGCTGGCGGCGGTAGGCGATGAGGTCGGCGATCGAGATCAGCGCGAGGCCGTGCTCGTCGGCGAAGCGCGTCAGGTCCGGCAGCCGGGCCATGGTCCCGTCGTCGTTGACGAGCTCGCTCAGCACCCCGGCGGGCTGGAAGCCCGCCATGCGTGCGAGGTCGACGGCCGCCTCGGTGTGGCCTGCACGGCGCAGCACCCCGCCCGGCTGGTAGCGCAGCGGGAAGATGTGGCCCGGACGGGCGAAGTCCTCCGGGTTCGCGGTCGGGTCGGCCAGCGCCCGGATGGTGGCGGCGCGATCCGCGGCGGAGATGCCCGTCGAGGTGCCGTAGCGGTAGTCGACCGACACGGTGAACGCGGTGCGGTGGCTCTCGCTGTTGCTCGCGACCATGAGTGGCAGGTCGAGCGCGTCGAGGCGCTCGCCCTCCATCGGCATGCAGATCACGCCGCTCGTGTGCCGGACGAAGAACGCGATCCGCTCGGGCGTGGCCGCCTCGGCGGCCATGATGAGGTCGCCTTCGTTCTCGCGATCCTCGTCGTCGACCACGACGACGATCTCGCCTCTGCGGATCGCCTCCACGGCCTCGGGGATGGGTGCGAACATCACAGAACCTCCACCGGCTTGGGGCTGGGTGCGAGCATCAGCCGACCTCCACGGCCTCGGGGCTGGGTGCGAGCATCAGCCGTCCTCCCACGGCCCGCGACGGGGGTCGGCCCCGCCGGTCCGGTGCGCGAGCAGCCGCTCGACGTACTTCGCGACGACGTCCGCCTCGAGGTTCACCGCGTCGCCCGGGTGCAGCCGGCCGAGCGTCGTGACCGCGAGCGTGTGCGGGATGAGGCCCACGGCGAAGGTCGTGTCGGACACGCTAGTGACCGTCAGCGACACGCCGTCCACGGCGATCGAGCCCTTCTCGGCGACGTAGGGGGCGACCGCCGGCGGCAACGTGAACGTCATCGCCGTCCACTCGCCGAGGTCGGTGATCTCGGTGACCTCGGCGACTCCGTCCACGTGGCCCTGCACGAGATGCCCGTCGAGGCGCCCGCCCGCACGCAGCGCCGGCTCGAGGTTGACGGGGTCCCCGGCGTCGAGGCGGCCGAGGGCGGTGCGCTCGAGGGTCTCGCCCATCAGGTCCGCGCTGAAGCCGCGGGGGCCGTCGTGGAGCTCGGTGACGGTCAGGCAGCAGCCGTTGACGGCGATGGAGTCGCCGACCTGCGCGTCGCTGAGCACGTCCGAGCAGTCGACGCTGAGCCGGCCGCTCGCACCGGCCCGCACCGCGCGGACCGTGCCGAGCTCGCGGATGATCCCGGTGAACATCTAGCGCGTTCCTTTCTGGCCGGCGCCGGTGAGCACGTGCGCCTGGTCCGCGTCGGCGGCGGGCGCCAGCGGCTCGCAGGTCACGAGGGTGTCGGCACCCGCCCGCGCCACGGCGGTCGTGCGCCAGCGTGGAGCGTCGGCGAGGGTCGCGATCGGCAGCCCGGCGACGGCGGCGCGCCCGGCCTCGCCGAGCAGCAGCGGCGCGAGGTGGACCATGAGCCGGTCCACGAGGCCGGCCTGCACGAACGCCCCCGCAAGCGTCGCGCCG
>SKPY01000234.1 GCA_007119305.1 Nitriliruptorales bacterium | reverse complement strand
CTGCGCGCGGATGCTCGCGTCATGTGCGGCATACCTCTCCGCCTGACGGCGGGCGACCCGACCACTCACCGAGGTGGCCGTCCCCGCGATCACCGCGGTGCGCGCCACTCCACGAACCAACCCGGGCATGGTGCCTCCTGTCAGGCTTCGGACTCGACGGCGTCGAGTGCATCCAAGATCTCCTGTGCGGTCAGACGGGCGCTCGCGACCACCTCGATGCCCTCGGACCTGGCAGCAGCGACGAACGGGGCCGCCCAACGGTTCTCGTAGAGGACGATGACGGCGTCGGTGCCCGGTTCGAGCGCGTTGGCGGCCTCCTCGACGTCGTCGTCCCCGAGGAGCCCGGAGCGGGCTCCCGCGAAGGCGGCGAAGGGGCCGCGAGCCAGCTCGACCTCGCGGCACGACCCGTCGTCAGCCCTGTGGACAGCCATCAGGTCGTAGAGCCGGAGCACGTCACGCTCGAGGAGATCCCCGAGTGCCTGCGCGCTCGCGGTCCCGACAGCACCCGCGGGGACCTCGAGGATGAGGAAGTCGATCGGGCAGGAGACGTCGGTCATGGTCGCTCCTCGGGTGTGGGCGCCCGTCTGGGCCCCGTCAGGTCCTGCAGCGTGACCTCGGCGGCTCGAAGGGTCTTCGCCCATTCGGGGTGAGGTTGTGCGCCGTCCCGGCGACCGTCACAGCACATCGAGTCCGGTCAGTGCCTGCATGAGGAACCACGCGCCGAACACGAGCCCGACCCCGATCACGATGGTCCGGTTGTTGCGCTTGAGCCAGGCGGAGAGGCGCTCGAGGAGCTCGTCCGAGCGGTCCGGGGCCGCCATCGAGACGCCCACGATGGACACCAGGGGCAGCACCGCGAAGGCGACGAACAGCAGGAAGCTCATGACCGCGACCAGCCGACCGAGCGCGGCTGCCTGGATCGCCGTGATGGCGCCGAGGGTGAACACCCAGAACTTCGGCGCGATGATCAGCAACCCGGCACCCGCAAGGAACGCCTGCCGAGAGCCCATCCTGGTGGTTCGTTCCAGCCACGCCGGTGGCGGGGCGTCGGGGTCCTCGCCCGTCAACAGCTTCCTGACGGCCATGACGAGGAGGAGGATCGCCACGACGAGGAGCAGCGTGGACTTCAGCGTCGTTGCGGTCGCGACGTCGTCACCTGCTCTCGATCCCGAGACCGCGAGCCCGAAGACGCCGCCCTGCACCAGGCGGACGGCCGTCATGCCCGCGATGAAGGCGGCTGCCGCTAGCCGGCCCCCCGCTGTCGACCTGAGCAGCATGATCGTCACGACGAACTGCGCGGGCACCAGCGCGCTGCCCAGCACCAAAGGGCCGAGCGCCGCCCAGAGGCTGTCCACCCTGCCGCCTCCTCTCTCCGTGTGGCACCGGCGTGGACCCTACGCGCGAGCGCCCGCAGATCCGCGCTGGCGTCGACGACCGCCTCACCCGGGCCGCGTGGCGCCCACCTGCTGGCCGCCCTCAGCGCCCCAGGCCTGTGCCAGCGTCCCGCGGCGGGTGTCCGCCGAGCGCAGCTGCGCGGCCAGGCCGGCCACGGCGAGCGCGAGGTGTTCGCCGGCTCATCGAGACTCCCGACCGTCGCTGTGAGCGGCGATCCAGCGCGCGACGGGAGTGGGCATGTCCGCCGGCCGACCGCCCCAGTCGTACACGACGGTCGAACCGGCGACGAGGTCGTGCAGCCCCCTCCGCTCCCGATCCACCACCATCCACGCCGCTCCAGCACCGAAGGCCAGCAGGCTCAACGGCAGGCATGCCGTCCGCAACAGCGCCTGGCGCGGGCGCAACGGGCTCCCGTCCCGGGAAACGACCCGCAGCCCAGCGAGCAGCATCACCGGTGTCCGGCCGGCGAGCGCCGTGGAGACGGACCAGTACAGCATCAGCCAAGCGCCCAGCGCGACCGTCCACCAGGGTCCAGCGCGCGGGCCCGTGCCGAGCACGACACCCCACAGCGTGCTGAGGAACCAGAGCAGGGTTGCCACACCGACGGCGAAGCTCGAGGTCGCCAGCGCCACGTCCCCGCCGCAGGCGAGCACGCGGCTGACCGCGCCGGCATAGAAGCCGCTCACCTCCATCCTGGCTCTGACGCGCGACCGTGTCGGTTCGGGGGGCTCGATGCGCTCCCGGCCGCTCGCGACCAGGGCGGCGGGACCGGTGGGGAGCGTGTCCGGATCACGGCCGAGGAGGCGGTGGATCAGCCGACCGATGCCGACGTCCAGGCCGACCAGCTGCCGGCGGGCCAGGTCCAACGCCGAACCCGCGACCTGCCCCGTGCTGTCGGCGATCAGCTCGGGCAGTCCAGCACGTCTCGCGAGGCGCTGCAGGTCGACGCCGTCCAGCATGCGCTCGAGGTCGACGCGCCCCGTGACCGCGTTGACGTCGATGCCCGCGAGGATCGCGTCGACATCGACCCGCTTGAGGAGCTCGTTGACGTCAGCACGTTCGAGCAGGGCGTTCACGTCGACGCGCAGCAGCAAGGCGTCCACGTCCACCCGAGCCAGCAAGGTGTCGACGTCCACCCGGTCCAGCAAGACGCCCACGTCCACCCGGGCCAGCAACACGTTGATGTCGAGACGTTCGACCACGACATCCGGATCGAGTCCTTCGAGAACGCGGTTGCTGATCGTCCCGGCCAGCTGGCTGATCCGTCCGCGACCGGGGCTGGCTGCACTCGGACGGCTGCCGTTCGTGGCGACCGCGGCAAGCAGGAGCGCAAGGGCGCTCGCCGTGCTCACCACCCCGGGGCACCTGCCGGTCATCCCACGGCCCAGTCGGTGGGGACGTCCGCGCCGCCTTCCGGTGTCAGCCGCGTCCCGGTGCGGGCCAGGAGCGGCTCAGGGGCGATCCGGCCGGCGACGAGCGACTCACCGAGCTCGAAGGTCCCGGCCATCTCGATCAAGCTGGGCGCCACGAATCCGAACCGCGCCGCCAGCGCCTGACGGTCAGCGGCCGAGTTCACGCGCATCAGCATGAGGTTGTCGCACTGGGTCAGCACGTTGTCCGGGAGCTTGTCGGGCCGCTGCGAGGCGAGCAGCAGATGGATGCCGTACTTGCGGCCCTCGCCGGCGATCCGGGCGAACAGCTCCATCGCCAGCCGCTGCAGCGGATCTGCAGGCTGGGCTGGGCACACGTCGTGGGCCTCGTCGACGACCAGGAGCAGCGGCTGTCGCCGGCGTCTGTATGCCCACAGCTGCTGGAGCACGGCGACGGCGACCGCCATCCGCTCGCGGTGTTCCTCGAAGCCCGAGGCGTCGGCGACGAGGGCCCGCGGCTGATCCTGGGCCCACACCTCCATGAGGCTGCGTGCCTGGAGTCCGGCCCAGGCGGTCATGCGGTCGACGCCGAGGTTCTCGATGCGCTTGCGGATCAGCTCGAGCACGTGGTCGCCACTCGCCCGGAACGCCTCGAGCGCCTCCTCCACGGATGCGAAGGGCTTGTGTGACGCGCTGGAGAGGACGTGGAGCAGCGCGTTGTACTCCTCGCGGTCGGCGATCGGATCCAGCTGCAGGAGGGCCGCTGACCCCGCCGCGTCCAGCTCGCTGAGCCGGATCCGCAACGGTGAGGCGTCCCCGCCCGCGTCGGCGTGCAGCACCCTCAGCCCGTCCACCGCAGCCGCGTACGCCTCGGCGGTCGCAGGCGCCACGTCACCACGCGGGACACCGAGGTGGACGTGGTCGCCGTTCGGGTCGAGGACCAGCAGGGGGAGTCGCGTGCGCAGCAGCAGATTCTCCAGCAGCACACCCAGGGCATACGTCTTGCCGGAGCCTGACTGCCCGCACAGGAACGTGTGCCGGTTGAAGCCCTTCGCGTGCAGGACCGCGGGCACGTCGGCGTTGACGACCAGCGTGCCGATGTCCAGACGAGCCGCGCCGCTGCTCAGGGCGTCCCGGATGCGCGCAGCAGGCGCCGGGGTGACGGGCGAGTCGTCGAAGGGCACCCCCTCGCCCGTCCCGATCAGGCGCCCGTGCCCCCGAACCGCCCGATGCCCGCCGGCGTCGACGACGTCCTTGGACAGCACCTGTCCCATGTACTCGCCCCCGCGGGCCGTGATCAGCACGTATCCCCCCAGACGCACGGGCGCTGCGATGGGGCTGCGGTACTCGAAGGTGACGCCGTCCATCGACCAGGCGCGTGGCTCGTTGCCGTCCTGCGTCGTCCACGGCTCGGGGGACGCCCTCACCGACCCGCCGCTCACGCCCGTGCGCCGGATTTCTTAGGCTGCACCAGCGGCACGTCGTCAGGTGATGGCCGCGTGACCCGGATGCGTCCGCTCAGGGCGGTGGTGAAGCCGTCAAGGATGAGCTGGACACCCAGGATGGTGCCGAGGAACCAGAGCGCCGAGACCGGCCAGCGGTTGAGCACCATGAGGCCGAGAAGGAGCGTCAACACGCCGTTGACGACCAGCGCCGCCCGCGGTGCGCCAGGCTGGAAGGCTGCGACGATCCTGATGATGCCGCCGACGATGAGCAGCGAGCCGGCCAGCAGGGTGAGGACGAGGAGACCGGCCCCGGGGTTGCGCAGGAAGCCGACCCCCAGGACGACGAGGAGCGCCCCGGCGGCCAGGTCCCAGCGGCGCCCGGAGTTCCAGCCGAAGAGCGCCGTCACGGCGAGGGTGATACCGCCGGCGACGAGCATCCAGCCGATGAACAGGATGGACACCAGGCTGGCGATGGCGACGTGCGCCAGCACGACCGCGCCCGCGATGACCAAGAGGAGGCCGAGGACGATGTCCCAGCGAGTCCGACGGTGCTCGAGCGTCGGCGAGCCGACGTCCGTGTCGCTTCCCATGGCCTTTCCTCTCGGTCGTTGGTTCCTGCAGCCCGCTGCCGCATCTCGACCGTAGGTGCTGACCCGACGCCGAACCTCACCCCGGAAGGGTGAGGTTCGCCTCTGCGGCCCTCGTCCACCAGCAGATCGAGAACTGCGTGCTGACCCGGATCAGCGAGGGGACCACGTCGCTCCACGGACTACGCGAAGAGCTACGACGTTGGTCTACCGCTACGCCGGACGACGACGAGCCCCCGCCGGCCGCGGCTGGCGCCGCGCGCTCAGGGTGAGCGTCGCCACGGAGGCACGCGAACGGCCGGCTGCGAGACGGGACCAAGCACCTCACCCCGTCCGGATGACGACGCAGCCCAAGTCGTCTGCGAGCGTGGCAACCACCGTGGCCGGGCAGGCACCCAGACCGTGCCGAGGCGGCCGATGAGCTGCGAGAGCGATCGAGAGCGACAAGGAGGACATCATGTCCGAGGCGACTCAGGCCACCCGGGAGGCGAACGCTGCGTTGTCGGGAAGGCTTCCCTTCGACGACACCACCGACTTCGTGCTCGCCGAGCGGGGGTTCATCGCGCCGCTGCCCGCCACGGTCATGACCGCGGCCGGCGACCGTCCGGCGTGGAGCTCGGAGGCGTTCGACTTCGTCGACGGCGACCCGCCGGAGACGGTGAACCCGAGCCTGTGGCGCCAGGAGCGCCTCAACTCCCGCGGCGGGCTGTTCGAGGTCGTCGAGG
>SKPY01000034.1 GCA_007119305.1 Nitriliruptorales bacterium | reverse complement strand
GTGAAGACCAAGTAGGCAGCACGACAGGGAAGTGTCGGGCTGAGCGCTGCGCCGGCAGCGGCTGCCCGGTAACCCCGGAGGAGATGACGCAACGATGACCATGACCGACCCGGTTGCGGACATGCTGACCCGCATCCGCAACGCGAACGTCGCGTACAAGGAAGAGATCGCGATGCCGTCCAGCAAGCTCAAGGCGGCCATCGCCGACATCTTGAAGTCCGAGGGCTACATCCGCGACTACGTGGTCGAGCCCACCAAGCCGCAGGCCAGGCTGCGCCTGGCCCTCAAGTACTCCCCCGACCGCGAGCGTTCGCTGGCGGGCGTGCGTCGGGTGTCCAAGCCCGGCATGCGCGTGTACGCCAAGCGCGACGAGATCCCGCGCGTGCTCGGCGGGCTCGGCGTGGCGATCATCTCGACCTCGCAGGGTGTGCTGTCGGACCGTGAGGCGCGCAAGCGCGGCGTCGGCGGCGAGGTCATCGCGTACGTCTGGTAGCACGACGGCAAGCGCATCCGCCCGGCGCGGAGCGCACGTGGCAACGAGGAGACGACGATGAGCCGCATCGGCAAGGAGCCCGTCGCGATCCCCGACGGTGTCGAGGTCAGCCTCGACGACGGGGTCATCACCGTGACCGGCCCCCAGGGCACGCTCACCCAGGAGATCCACCCCGACATCACCGTGACGATCGCCGACGGCGAGATCGTGGTCACGCGGCCCGACGACGAGCGCGAGCATCGGGCGCTGCACGGTCTGACGCGCGCCCTGATCGCGAACATGGTCATCGGGGTGACCCAGGGCTACCAGCGCAATCTCCGGATCGTGGGGGTCGGCTACCGTGCCGAGGCCAAGGGCTCGGATCGGATCGTGGTCCAGGTGGGCTACAGCCACCCGGTCGAGGTCGTGGCTCCCGAGGGGGTCACGCTGACCGTGCCCACGCCCACCAGGATCGAGGTGCGGGGTGCGGACAAGCAACGGGTCGGCCAGGTGGCCGCGGACATCCGCGCCATCCGCCGGCCCGAGCCCTACAAGGGCAAGGGGATCCGCTACGAGGACGAGCACGTGCGGCGGAAGTCCGGCAAGGCCGCGATCGGCGCGTAGACGGTGGCCGACCGGCCCGTCCTCGCAGGAGTGTGAAGGAGTTCACGGGATGAGCACGAAGACGAAGCGCGCGGCGCGCGACCGGCGGCACAGCCGCCTGCGACGCAAGGTCCGCGGCACGCCCGAGCGGCCGCGCCTCGCGGTCTACCGGTCGAACGCCGCGATCTACGCGCAGGTCATCGACGACACGCGCGGGCACACGCTCGCCGCGGCATCCAGCATCGAGCAGGACCTGCCCGCGACCGCTGACGAGCTGTCCGGCAAGACCGCCGCGGCAGCGGCCGTCGGCAAGCTGGTCGCCGAGCGTGCGCGCGCGGCCGGCGTCGACAAGGTCGTCCTCGACCGTGGCGGCAACCGCTACCAGGGCCGCATCAAAGCCCTCGCCGACGCAGCACGCGGCGGCGGGCTCGACTTCTGACCGTGCCGCGAGGCGTTTCACACCGCACACCAAAGGACTGAGGATCATGGCACCACCACAGGGAGGCTCCCGTCGCGGCCGAGGCCGCCGGGAAGAGGAGCGCAGCCCGTACGAGGAGAAGGTCGTCGCGATCAACCGCGTCGCGAAGGTCGTCAAGGGCGGCCGGCGGTTCTCCTTCACCGCGCTCGTCGTCGTGGGCGACACGGCCGGCACCGTCGGCGTCGGCTACGGCAAGGCGAAGGAGGTGCCGGCCGCGATCCAGAAGGGCGTCGAGGAGGCGAAGAAGAACTTCTTCAAGGTGCCGATGATCCAGGGCACGATCGCGCATCCGGTGCTCGGCCACGACGGCGCCGGCCGCGTCTACTTGAAGCCCGCGGCGCCGGGGACCGGGGTCATCGCCGGCGGCCCGGTGCGCGCGGTGCTCGAGTGCGCGGGCATCCGCGACGTGCTCGCGAAGTCGCTCGGCACCGCCAACGCGATCAACGTCGTGTACGCAGCGGTCGCCGGGCTGAAGGAGCTCCGCTCGCCGGAGGAGATCGCCCGCCTGCGCGACCTCGAGCTCGAGGACATCGCCCCGAAGAAGATGCGCGACAACATCAAGGCCACCACCGCTGCAGCGGTCGGCGGCGGCCCGACGGGGGGTGGCTCGTGAGCGAGCTCGAGATCACCCAGATCCGGTCGACGAACGGCCGCAAGCAGGGCCAGCGCCGCACGCTGCGCGCGCTCGGCCTGCGCCGGATCCGCCACAGCGTCACGCAGCCCGACCGTCCCGAGATCCGCGGCATGCTCGCGAAGGTCGCGCACCTCGTCGAGGTCCGCTATCTGGGCGAGGAAGGTATCGTGGACATCCAGCCGGGACAGGAGCCGAAAGGTGCTGGGAAGCCGCCGGCCGGCTCGTCGGTCGGCGACAGCGAGGCCGTCGAGCTGCGCGAGGCAGAGGAGGAGGCGCTGGCCGTGCCGGGCAGCGCCGACCTCGGCAGCCTGGTGGAGCATCCCCAGACGCTCGGCTCCGTCGACGATCCCGACCGGCCGAAGCCCGCGAAGGGCTTGACCGACGAGGAGGCCAGCGAGCTCGCCGAGTCCGGCGAGATCCCCTCGCCGGTCGACGAGGACGAGGTCGCCCCCGAGACCGAGGACGACGAGGACACAGCATGAAGATCCACCACCTGAAGCCGGCCCCCGGCGCGCACCGCACGCGGACGCGCAAGGGCCGTGGCGAGTCCGCCGGCAAGGGCAAGACGGCTGGCCGCGGCACGAAGGGCACCGGCGCCCGCGGCAGCGTGCCGGCCGGCTTCGAGGGCGGTCAGATGCCGCTCCAGCGCCGGCTGCCGAAGCTGCCGGGCTTCACGCCGCGCAGCCGCGTCGAGTACCAGACCGTCAACGTCGGCAGGCTGAACGACGCGTTCGCCGACGGTGACGAGGTCACGCCGCAGGCACTCCGGGAGCGCGGGCTCATCCGTCGTGGTGCGCAGCCCGTCAAGGTCCTCGGCGGCGGCGAGCTCGACAAGGGCCTCGACGTCTCCGCGCACGCCTTCTCCGCGTCCGCACGTGCGAAGATCACCGAGGCCGGTGGCAGCGTGAGCGAGCTGCCGCAGACCCAAGCTGCCGAGTAGACGAGCGAGGGATTTCGCGATGCTCCGCGCGTTCGCCAACGCCTTCAAGATCCCCGACCTGCGCGGGAAGATCCTGTTCACCCTGGCGATCATCGCCATCTACCGCTTCGGGGCGTTCGTGCCGATCCCCGGGGTGGACTTCGCCGTGCTCCAGGGGGCGATCGCCCAGGCGGAGACGGCGGGCGTGGCCCAGCTCGTGAACCTGTTCTCGGGTGGCGCGCTGACCCAGCTGGCCGTGTTCGCGCTGGGGATCATGCCCTACATCACCGCGGCGATCATCATGCAGCTGCTGAAGGTGGTCATCCCGAAGGTGGAGGAGTGGTCCAAGGAGGGCGAGACCGGCACGAAGAAGATCACCCAGTGGACCCGCTACCTCACGATGATGCTCGCGCTGCTGCAGTCCAGCGGGCTCGTGGTGATCATCCGCGGCGGCGCCGAGCAGCTGTTCGGCTTCCCCGTCCCCGGTCTCATGCCGGACCCGACCGTGCCGAAGATGCTGCTGATGATCCTCACGCTGACCGCGGGCACCGCGTTCATCATGTGGCTCGGTGAGCTCATCACCCAGCGCGGCATCGGCAACGGCATGAGCCTCATCATCTTCTCCGCGATCGTGGCGGAGCTGCCGGCCCAGGGCAACGCGATCCTGCAGAGCGAGCGGGGCGGGCCCGTGGTGTTCACGGTCGTGATGTTCGTCGGCCTGCTGCTCACCGTCGGCGTGGTCTTCGTCGAGCAGGCGCAGCGGCGCATCCCGGTGCAGTACGCGAAGCGCACCGTGGGCCGACGGACCTACGGCGGCACGCAGACCTACATCCCGATGAAGGCCAACCAGGCGGGCGTGATCCCGATCATCTTCGCGAGCTCGCTGCTGTTCCTGCCCTCGCTCGCGGCCACGCTCGTCGGCAGCCCGGGCTTCACGCAGGTCGTCGACCGCTACTTCGCCACGGGCGCGCACCCGGTCTACATCGCGACCTACTTCGCGCTCGTGGTGTTCTTCGCGTTCTTCTACACCGCGATCACGTTCAACCCCAGCGACGTGGCCGACAACATGAAGAAGTACGGCGGCTTCATCCCGGGCATCCGTCCCGGCCGGCCCACGGCGGAGTACCTCGACTACGTCATCACGCGGATCACGACCTTCGGGTCGCTGTACCTGGGTCTCCTCGCGATCCTGCCGCTGATCGTGCTGGCGGTCCGCCAGCTGCCCTTCCCGTTCGGCGGCGCGGTGATCCTGATCGTCGTCGGGGTGGGGCTCAACACGATGCAGCAGCTCGAGAGCCAGCTGCTCCAGCGGCACTACGAAGGCTTCCTGCGCACCTGACCGTCCACCCGCAAGCCTGCTCAGACCGAGCGCGCGGGAGCAGGCCACACGCAAAGGAGCACGACGTGCGAGCGATGCTGCTGGGCCCCCCCGGCGCCGGGAAGGGCACCCAGGCGGAACGGCTGGCCACGGCGTACGCGGTCCCCCACATCTCGACGGGGGACATCTTCCGCGCCAACGTGCAGTCCGCCACCGCCCTCGGCGCGGAGGCGAAGGGCTACATGGACCGGGGCGAGCTGGTCCCCGACGACGTGGTCAACCGCATGGTCTTCGACCGCCTGGCGCAGCCCGACGCGGCCGATGGCTACGTGCTGGACGGCTATCCCCGCACCCCGGTGCAGGCCTCCGAGCTCGACGCCTTCCTGGCCGAGCGCGGCGAGGCGCTCGACGCGGTGCTCCGCTTCGACGTGCCCGAGGGCGAGCTGGTCGCACGCCTGCTCGGGCGCGCGCAGGAGCAGGGCCGGACCGACGACACCGAGGACGTCATCCGCAAGCGGCTGCTGGTCTACGAGGAGCAGACCAAGCCCCTGGAGGACTACTACGCGGCCCGCGGACTCCTGCACGACGTCGAGGCCGTGGGCGAGATCGACGTGATCACCCAGCGCGCGCTCGACCTGCTCACCGAGCTCGGCCACACCCCCGTCGCGCAGCCGCGGTGATCATCCGCAAGGGTCCCGACGAGGTCGAGGCGATGGGGCGGGCGGGCGCGGTCGTCGCTGCGGTGCACGACGTGCTGCGGGACGCGCTGCGTCCGGGCATGACGACCGCCGACCTCGACCGTCGCGCCGAGCGCGAGATCCACGCGCGCGGCGCCGTGCCCTCGTTCAAGGGCTACCAGGGCTTTCCCGCGACCGCGTGCGTGTCCGTGAACGACGAGGTCGTGCACGGCATCCCCTCCGACGGCACCGTGCTCGCCTGCGGCGACGTCGTGAAGATCGACCTCGGGGCGGTGGTCGACGGCTACCACGGGGACGCAGCCGTCACGTGGGTGGTCGGCCAGCCTCCCGGGCCCCCCGTGCGCATGCTGATCGACGGGACCTACGCCGCCCTGTGGGCGGGGGTGCGCGCCGCGCAGCCCGGCGCCCGCACCGGGGACGTGGCCGCGGCCGTG
>SKPY01000039.1 GCA_007119305.1 Nitriliruptorales bacterium | reverse complement strand
GCAAGGGCCTCGGCCGAGCACAGGTCGAGATCACGATCGACAACACCAGCGGGTTGCTGCCGATCGACTTCAGCGAGGTGACCGTCACCCGCGCGATGTTCGCCTCGGGCGAGACGGAGTACGCGATCAACGGCGAGGCGTGCCGGTTGCTCGACGTCGTCGAGTTGCTCAGCGACACCGGGCTGGGCCGTGAGCAGCACAGCATCATCGGACAGGGCCAGCTCGACGCGATCCTCAACGCCCGTCCCGAAGACCGCCGCGGTTTTATCGAAGGGGCCGCCGGCATCCTCAAGCACCGCAAGCGCAAGGAGCGCAGCCTGCGCAAGCTGGCCCAGACCGAGGCGCACCTCGAGCGTCTCGGTGACGTGCTCCGCGAGGTACGGCGGGCGCTGAAGCCGCTGGAGCGCCAGGCCGAGGCCGCCCGCAAGCACGAGGAGCTCACGGCCGAGCTCCACGAGGTCAGACGCGAGCAGGCGGTGCGGGAGCTCGACGGCCTCGTCGCTCGTCTCGACGGCGAGCGCGTGTCGGAGCGAGCCTCCGACGAGCGCATCGCCGCGCTCGAGCGAGAGGTAGGCGACGCGCGGGCCGAGGAGTCCAAGGTCGAGGCGGCGCTGGCCGAGCTCTCCCCGGATGTGCAGGCAGCCAGCCAGACCCACTTCCGTCTCGCCAACCTCGTCGAACGGTACCGGGGGCTGGCAGCGCGCATCGAAGAGCGTCGGCGGGGTCTGTCCGAGGCGGTCGAGGAGCCCGTCGCCGGCCGCGACCCCGACCAGCTGCGCGAGGAGGCCGCCAACGAGCGAACGCGCCTGGCCGACCTGCACGCCGAAGTAGCCGATGCCGAACGCCGGCTCGCCGCGGCCACCGCGGCGCGCGAGGACGCCGAGCGCAACCGGCGCGCCCACGAGCAGGCCGCGGCGGCCGAGGCTCGGCGCCGGGCGCAGGCGCGCGAACGTCAGCTGCGGTGGGAAGGCGAGGTCGCCGCGTTGCGAAGCGCGCTGGCCCAGGCCGCCAGCGAGGAGGGCCGGCTCGCAAGCCAGATCGACGGTCTCGCGGCGCGTCGCGACGAGCTGACCGCCGACGTGGCCTCGGTCCAGTCCGAGATCCAGCGTCTCGACGCCGGCGTGCCCGGTGTCAGCTCCAGGCTCGAGGCAGCCGAGAGTGCGGTCACCGCGCGGTCCGAGGCAGCCTCCCAGGCCGCCAAAGACGAGCGCGAGCTAGAACGCCGTCGCGCGTCGCTGGAGGCCCGCGCCGACGCCCTCCGCGCCGCGTCCCAGGAAGCCACAGGAGGTCAAGCCGCGCTCGTCGAAGCCGCCGAGGCCGGACGGGTCAACGGGATCAGAGGTCCGCTGGCCGACGAGGTGCGGGTCGTGGACGGGATGGCGCAGGCGCTGGCTGCCGCCCTCGGGCCCCTAGGGGATGCCCTGGTCGTCGATTCTGTGCACGCGGCTGCCGAGGCGGTCGGCTTCGTGCGGCAGGAGGGCTCGGGGCGGGTCCTGCTGCTGGCCGCTGCCGACGGCGCGGCTGACCGGGACGCCGAACGCGATGCTCGTTTGGCGACCCGGCGAGCGCGCCCCCTGATCGAGGCGCTCCGCGGCGACGAGCGGGTGGTCGCCGCCCTGGATTACGCGTTGCGTGACGTCTACGCCGTCGCCGACCACGACGTCGCCTGCCGCCTGGCGGCCAGCGAGCCCTCGTGCGTGTTCGTTACCCCACACGGTGAGCTTGCCGGACCCACGGGGTTCGCCGGCGGATCAGCTGGACCGTCGAGCGCCGTGGTCTCCCGCGCTGCCGCGGAACGCGCCGAGGCCGAGTTGGCCGACGTGGAGCGCGACCTGCTGGTCGCCCATCGGCGGGTCGGGGACGCCGACCGGGAGCTCGACGCGGCCAAGCGCGAGCTCGACGCGGCCACCGCGGACATGCAGGAATCCGACGCGGCTATCACCGCGGCTGCCGAGCGCCTGGGCCGGCTACGCAAGGAGCTCGGCGCTGTCGAATCGCAGCTGCAGGCCCGCGAGCAGGAAGCCGCGGACCTGGCGCACGGGATCGCCGAGCGGCAGGAGCGTCTCTCCGAGCTCGAGGCTCGCGGGGCCGACGCCGCCGACGATGCCGACCCAGACGACGACGGCGACGACGGACGCGACCTCGAAGCCGAGCACCTCGAGGACGCCCTGGCTCGCGCCCGGGAGCACGAGGTCGAGGCGCGCCTGGAGGCCAGCGCCGCGGCCCAGCGGCGCGACGAGCGCGACCGGCGGATCCGCGCCCTCGAGCAGGAGGCTGACGACGTCGAGGCGCAGCTCGCCGAGCGCGAGCGCCGCAGGGAGGCCCGGTTAGCCGGCATCGTTCGCTGCGGCCACCTCGCCACCGTCGCCGCCGATGCCCTCGCCCGCGCCGAGCGCTCACTGGAGGCCGCGGCCCGCGAACGCGACACCCTCGAGGAAAACCGCGCGGCCCGCCAACGCGAGCTCGGCGTGGTACGCCAGCGCATCCGCAACGCCGAGAACCTCCTGGCTGAGGTACGCGACGCGCGCCACCGCGAGGACCTCGCCCGGCAGGAGCTCGAGCTCGCCATCGCCGGCGTTCGACAGCGCTTGGCCGACGAGCTCGACGCGGACCCTGACGCGGTGCTCGCGGCAGCGCGCGAGGCGGGCGACGACGGGCCACTGGCCGGCGGCGAGGAGCGTGACGCACAGCTGTCCGACGCCGAGGGGCGGCTGGCACGCAAGCTCGAGCTGCTTGGTACCGTCAACCCGCTGGCTCGCAAGGAGCACGCCGAGCTGACCGAACGCCACGAGTTCCTGTCGGGCGAGCTCGAGGACGTCCGCCGGTCGCGGGACGACCTCCAGCAGGTCATCACCGCCGTCGACGACCGCATCCGCGAAGTCTTCGCCGACGCGTTCGCCGACGTGGCGTCGGCGTTCGCGGAGCTGTTCCCCAGGTTGTTCCCCGGTGGGGAGGGGCGGCTGGTGCTGACCGACCCCGACGACCTGCTCGACAGTGGTGTGGAGGTGGAGGCCCGCCCGCCGGGCAAGAAGGTCAAGCGCCTGTCCCTGCTGTCCGGGGGTGAGCGCAGCCTGACGGCGTTGGCGATCCTGTTCGCGATCTTCAAGGCTCGACCGTCGCCCTTCTACGTCCTCGACGAGGTCGAGGCTGCGCTCGACGACGTGAACCTGCAGCGCTTCTTGGACGTCGTCGGCGAGTTCCGCTCCACCAGCCAGCTGATCATCATCACCCACCAGAAGCGCACGATGGAGGTCGCCGACCTGCTGTACGGCGTGTCGATGCACGGCAGCGGGATCTCGCGGGTGCTGTCCCAGCGCATGGACGAGGTCGAGGCCGCGGCCTCGGCGTGACGCTCGGGCTGGCGGATCGCCCCTGCGATGTCGCGCCGGCGCGGTACCTTGCGAGCGCTGGCCTATTGACCGTGACGGGGAGCATCCGCTCCCGTCCATACCGACCCGCACCCGCCGCTGGGGCGCTGGGGGGAAGCCTCCATGGAAGATCTGATCCTCGTCCTGCTCGTCGTGCTTGGCCTCCTGGTGATCGGCGGGGTCGGCTTCGTCGTCGTCCGACGCGGCGGCGCGCCGGCTCCGCCGCGCGAACCCGAGGCGCCGGCTGAGCCTGAGGCCCCGCCGGCTGAGCCTGAGGCCCCGCCGGTCGAGCCTGAGGCCCCGCCGGTCGAGCCTGAAGCCCCGCCGGTCGAGCCTGAAGCGCCGCCAGTCGAAGAACCCCTGGCACCCGCCGAGCGCTTCTGGCAACGCCTCGGTCGGGCCAGGTCGAACCTGGGTGACGCGGTGGTCGGGATCTTCCGTCAAGGGCTCACAGAAGAGACCTGGGAGGAGCTGGAAGAGTCGCTGATCGCCGCTGACGTCGGCGTCGAGGCCAGCACCGAGTTCGTCGCCGGCCTCAAGGAACGCTGCCGGGCAGAAGGGGTCCGCACGGGCGAGCAGGCCCTGGCGCTGTTGAAGGAGGTCATGCGCCTCGAGCTCGAGGTCACCGACCGGACGTTGGCTCGACGCGAGGACGACACCACGGTGTGGCTCGTCACCGGCGTCAACGGCACCGGTAAGACCACGTCGATCGGCAAGCTCGCCGCACGTGCCGTCCGCGACGACGAATCGGTGGTTCTCGCCGCTGCGGACACGTTCCGTGCGGCAGCAGCGGATCAGTTGGAGCGCTGGGGTGAGTCGGCCGGCGCGCGCGTGGTCCGTGCCGGCGAGGGAGCCGATCCCGCGTCGGTCGCGTTCGACGGGTTCGCGTCAGCGCGCGCGGCCGGTGCCGATCTGCTGCTCGTCGACACCGCGGGGCGCTTGCAGAACAAGACCGCGCTGATGGACGAGCTGCGCAAGGTCAAGCGGGTGCTCGAACGCGAGGCAGGCCCCTGCGACGAGGTCTTGCTCGTCCTCGACGCCACGACCGGTCAGAACGGGCTTTCCCAGGCTCGCGCGTTCCTTGAGGCCGTTGACGTCACCGGCGTGATCCTGACCAAGCTCGACGGCACGGCGCGGGGCGGCATCGTCGTCGCCATCCAGCGTCAGCTGGGCATCCCGGTCAAGCTCGTCGGCCTCGGGGAGAGCATCGACGACCTCGCCGAGTTCGACCCGCAGGCGTTCGTCGACGCCTTGTTCGAGGAGGTCGCCCAGGACGTCTCGTTAGAGGACGATCGGTCCGCGGTCGCGCCCGACTCGCGGCGTCCGGACCAGGCTGACGAGGGCTGACGTGCACCCTGTCGGCGCCCTCGACCACGAGACCGTCCGCGAGGCGCTCGTACTGCTGGGCCACCCCGAGCCGCCGGCGCACCGCGGCGCAGCCCAACGAGCGTTGCGTGGCCACCTCGGCGCTCCGGGCACGATCAGAGCCGTGCTCGACGCCGGCCCCGACGGGGCGCGCGAGGCGTTCGTCCGGGTGTGCGCTGACGGTGCTGCTGCGGTGGAGGATCTCCTGGGGCGCGGCTGGTGGGGGCGCGGGACGCTCCCGCCGCCTCTGGACTGGCTGCAACGCCGCGCCCTGCTGGTGGTGGGTGACGACGGGCTTGTGCATCCCGTCGACGAGGCCCGTGACGGGTTCCTCCAGCGGACCTTGGCGCTGGACGGCAGCAGCGCCGGCGACGCCGGGTCCAGCGCCCGGGTCGAACCGGCTGCCTGCGTCGTCGTGACGGAGTCCGCGGCGCTGCTCGACCGCGTCGTGACGGTCCCGGCCGCCGGGCTGCGCGCGGTGGCGTCGACCGTCGCCGTGTCGCACCGGAGCCCTGCTGCGGTGGAGTCCGCGCTTCGGGCCGCCGGCATCGCCTTGGACGCAGACGCCACCGTGGCGGCCGACCAGCACGCTCCCCCCCTTCCCGGAACCGCCGAGGATGCGGTGGGGCCCCGGGCGATCCGCGCCGTGTTGGATCGAGCCGTCGCCGAGGGGCGACAGGTGCGCCTGCGCTACTTCGCGTCCTCCCGCGGCGGGGCGGCTACCGACCGAGTCGTCGACCCGTGGCGCTTCGCCGACGACCTGCTCGTGGGCTACTGCCACCTGCGCACCGGCGAGCGGACCTTCGCGTTGGACCGCATCGGCCAGGCGCGGCTGCT
>SKPY01000129.1 GCA_007119305.1 Nitriliruptorales bacterium | reverse complement strand
GCAGGCGGACCGCAGGTAGCGGTACAGCGGCTCGGCGAACGCCTCGTAGCACGCGGCGATGGCGTCTGGGTCCCGCCGGCGTAGGCCGTCGAGGGTGCCCTCGGGCAGCACTGGCTCCACGGCGCGAGCGTTGCCCGGTCAGGGGCTGCGCGCAAGCCAGCCACCCCGTCCGCGTTCCCGCGCGGCTGCGGCGAGCTCTGCGCGGGCCCGTCAGGCCGATCCGGGTACGCCCATGCATCCCGCTGACAGGGGGTTGACGAATCGCCCTCCCGGCGGGTTGAATGTCAAAAGTGTAATCACAGCCGCGTGCGGATATGTGGAAGCACGACGCGACCACGAACGGAAGGCAGGTCATGCTCCCGATCGAGACGCTGCCCTGGGCTGCGCAAGCCAAGTGTCTGCAGGCCGACCCGGAGACCTTCTTTCCCGAGAAGGGTGGCAGCACGCGGGAGGCGAAGCGCATCTGCGCGCTGTGCGAGGCTCGTGAGCCCTGCCTGGAGTACGCGCTCGACAACGACGAGCGGTTCGGGATCTGGGGCGGCCTGTCGGAGCGTGAGCGGCGCAAGCTGAAGCGGCTGGCTTCCTAGCCTCGCCTCGCCGGCGCTGGCGCTGAGCGCGCACTGGCGCTGGCGACGCCGAGCGCACCGGCGCGGGCGGTGCTGAGCGCACCGGCGGCGGTGCTCTTGTCCGGCGGGGCAACAGCGGCAGGCCGCGTGCTTGCCCGGGTCCGCTAGCATCGAGGGTCGAGCCCCCGTGGTCTTGCTGACCGCGGGCGGTGCGCTGTCGCAAGCCGGCGGTCCGCGTGCGGACTCGCCCCCCGAGCCGCGAGCCTGTTCCTGCCATGATGTCTGACGAGCCCGCCCCCCAGGCCCCGCGCGTCGTGGCCATCCTCGTCGCGTGCAACGGGGCGGACTGGCTGCCCACGGTGCTGGCGAGCCTCGAGCGGTTGCGCTACCCGGCGCTCGAGGTCATCGCGGTGGACAACGCGAGCTCGGATGCCAGCGCGGATCTCCTGCGCGCTCACCTCGGTGATGAGCAGGTGCTCACCCTGGAGCACAACATGGGCTTCGGGCGTGCGGTGGCGGCCGCGCTCGCCGGCTCGTCCTCCGCCCAGCAGGCCGACCTGCTGCTGTGCCTCCACGACGACCTCGTGCTCGCCCCGAACGCGCTCGTCCGCATGGTGCGCACCATGCTGACGGATCCGAGTCTGACCATCGTGGGCCCAAAGCTGCGGGAGTGGAGCAGCGAGCGCATCCTCCAGGAAGTCGGGATGACCATCGACCGCCTCGGCCGCGCGGAGACGCACCTCGAGCTCGGCGAGCTCGACCAGGGCCAACACGACACCCAGCGGGAGGTCCTGTACGTCTCGACGGCGGGCATGCTCGTCCGCCGCGAGCTGTTCGCCGAGGTCGGCGGCTTCGATGCGCGCTTCCCGGCGTTTCGTGACGACCTCGACCTGTGCTGGCGCGCTTGGATCGCCGGCAAGCGCGTCGAGATCGTGCCCGACGCGGTCGGCTACCACATCGCTGCAGCGAGTCGGTTCGCCCGTCCGGTGGGCGGCGGCAGGCCGTGGGAGCCACGCTTCTTCGCGGAGCGGCACTCGATCGCGACCCTGCTCAAGAACTACCAGCTGCTGCGCCTCGCGTGGATGCTGCCGGTCGTCATGCTCGTCGGGCTCGTCAAGGTGGTCGGCTTCCTCGGTACCCGCCGCTTCGGGGCAGCGCTCGCCACGGTGCTGGCGTGGGTCTGGAACCTCTTCCAGGCGCCGCGGACCCTGCGGCGACGCCGTGAGGTCCAACGGCGGCGGGAGCGCTCCGATGCGGAGCTCACGCGCCTGTTCGCGCCAGGCCTGCCGCGGCTGCGCGAGTACGGGGAGGCGCTCGCCAGCTGGCTGGCTGGCGGCAGCACCCGGGCGCTCCTCGACGAGCAGGACCGCCCCTCGGAACGCATCGAGGATCTCACCGGGCTGCGGGGGTTCGCGCGGGGTATCCGCGAGCACTCGGCGCTGTCGGTCGGTGTGCTGCTCGCGCTCATCTACGCCATCGGCCTGGTGCGTCTGCTCGGATCAGGCCCGCTCGTGGGCGGCGAGATCGCTGCCTGGCCTGAGGCCGCGAGCGACTTCCTGACCACGTACGCGACCCCCTGGGGCGGTGACCCGCTCGCCTCGAGCGCGTTCGCGTCGCCGATCCAGGCCGCACTCGGCGCCGTGTCGCTGCTCGGCTTCGGGAGCGCGTGGCTGGCGCAGCGGGTGGCGGTCCTCGGGCTCCTGCCGCTGGCGTGGATGCTCGCGGTGCGCGCGGGGCGGCTCGTGACCCGGCGCACCGGCCCCCGGGTCTTCGGCGCGACGCTGTACGTGCTCTCGCCGGCGGTGCTCGGGACGCTCGCCACCGGCCGCTACGCCGCGGCCCTGTTCGCCGCCCTGCTGCCGGGCATCCTCCTGCTGGGGATGCGCGCCGCCGACGCCGAGGCGCCCGCCGCCGGGGGCTGGCGGGCGATGGCGCTGTTGACGTTCGCCTTGGCGCTCGTCGGGGCGGCGCATCCCACGCTCCTGCCAGTGGCGGGCGGGATCTGGCTGCTCGGTGTGCTCGCCTCCCTGGCTGTCCCCCGGCCGCGCCGCCTCGTGGGCACGCTGCGGCTGTGCGCCGCAGGCGTGCTGGCAGGACTGCTCCTCGCACCGTGGCTCGTCGAGCTCGGGCGCGCGGGCTGGACGGCGATGGCTGACGCGATGGCCACGGTCGAGCCACTGCCGCTGTGGCGCGCCCTGGCGGTCGCCCCCGCGCTGCTCCCGCAGCTGGACGCTTGGTGGGGCTGGGTGGTGGCGGCCCTCGCTGGTGTGGTGGCGCTGGCGGCGTTGCTGCTCGGCCTGCGCAGGCAGCCCGTCGCGCTCGGCGGCCTGGTTCTGGGGTGGGTGGCCTTCAGCCTCGCCGCGTGGGGCCTGTCGACCGCTCCGGAGCTGGGGCTGTGGCCTCCGCTGCTGCTGCTGCCCGCAGCGCTGGCCCAGGCGGGCCTCGGCGTGCTCGCGGCCCGCTGGCTCGCCGGCGCCCTGCGCGACTACGCCTTCGGGTTCCGTCAGGTCGTCATGGGCTTGCTGCTCGTGGTGCTCGGCATCGGTGTCGGCACTGCGGCCTGGCAGGTCGCCAACGACCCGTGGCATGCGCTGCACCGCGACCCTGAGCTGCTGCCCGCGTTCGTCACCGCCGAGCAGGACCGCGTCGGACCGTACCGGGTGGTCGTGCTGCACGCCGACCCGGACGGCAGCGTGCGCTGGGACGTCACGGCCGCGGCTGGCCCGAGCATGCATGAGTACGGCACCGTGCCCGACGAGCGCATGCTCGCGCACCTCGAGCAGGCGGTGGCCGGGCTCGCGAGCGGAGCCGACCCCGGCGCCGGCCCCGCGCTGGGCATCGCGAACGTGCGCTACGTCGTCGTCCCCGCCAGCGGTGCCACCCAGGACCTCGTGAGCGCGGTCGACCAGCAGCCCGGGGTCGAGCCGGTCCCGGCCGGTGACCGGCGTGTGTGGCGGGTCCGCACGTGGCTGCCCCGCGCCACGGTCATGCCGCCGGTGCGCGGCCACGAGCTGCTGTCGGGTGGCGACCCCGGCGACCTCGGCGCCTTCGAGGAGACGGGACTGCGTGCGGTGCGCCCCGGTCGTTACGCCGGCAGCAACCCGATCTCGTCGGGTGGGGTGCTCGTGCTGTCCGAGGGCGCGGACGACGCCTGGCGGGCCGCTGGCGACGGTCGCACCCTCGAGCGGGCACCGACCGAGGACACGCTCGTGAACGCCTTCGTGGTGCCCGAGAACATCACACGGGTCGCGGTCCAGCTGAGCGGCGGCGGCGTGCACGGCACGGTCGTCCTCGCCCAGCTCGTGCTCGCCCTCGCGGTCCTGTCGCTCGCCCTGCGGCCGCCGGGGACTGCCCGCCAGCGGCTGGACGCGGCCGGCCGGGAGCTGCCCGAGGCGCTCGACACGCCGGGGGATGACACCGAGGGGCTCGTCATGCACCCGGCGGAAGCGTCCGCGGAGCCCGCTGCCCCCGTGCCCGCCACCGATGCGGCCGCCACGCCCACCTCCGAGCAGGGGGTCCGCGATGGGTGAGCACCTCGCCCGCCGTGGAGGCCTCGGCGTCGCCGTGGTGCTGCTCGTGATCGCCGCGGTGCTCGTGGCCGGGGCGGTCGCCTTCGAGGTGCTCGCCGAGCCCGCCGAGATGCCAGCGGCGGAGCCGGTGGCGATCGAGGCACCGAGCAGGGGGGTGCTGCACTGCCCGGTCACCGCCGAGGAGGGCGAGAGCGCGCAGCTTGCCATCGCGGCTGCGGGCGACGAGCCGAGTGCGGTGACCGTCCTGCGCTACGAGGGCGGCACCCCCGCCCGCAACGAGCCGGTCGAAGTCGCTCCCGGCGACGAGCACGTCCTCGCGCTGGAAGGCGAGACCGCCGAGCGTCCGGTCGGGGTGAACTGGGAGGGCGGGCCCGCAGTGGCGACGTGGGCGGTCGCGGGCCGGGCGGCGGCGCCGTGCGAGGCGAGCGCGGTGCCGATGTGGCACGTCACCGGCTTCGACACGACCGCCCAGAACGAGGGGTTCCTCCACCTGTTCAACCCGTTCGCCGCCGACGCGGTCGTGCGCGTGACGTTCGGCACCCCCACCGGGCCCGTCGCGCTCGTGCTGACCGACAACGTGCTCGTCCCCGCCCGCTCGAGCATCCGGCTGGACCTCAACGACTACGAGCCCGAGCAGCCCGACCTCGCGGTCACCGTCGAGGTGCTCGCCGGGCGCGCCGTCGCGCAGGGGGAGCTGCGCATGGATCCGACCGCCAACCAGCCCGGGCCGCGCGGTCGGACGCTCCTCCCGGCGGTCCCGGCCGCCGAGATGCAGTGGGCGTTCGGCTACGCCCGCTGGGCCGAGAACGACGCGTCATGGCTGTCGCTGTTCAACCCCGGCGACCGGGAGGCAGCTGTCGAGGTGCGCGTCAGCGACCCGCTGCCCGACGAGGCGGTGCGGTTGCGCGAGCTCGCGGTGCCTGCCGGGGCAGTCGTGCGGGTCGAGCTCGACGAGGTGTCGGCGGGTTCGGACTTCGGCGTCGCGGTGGCGGTCCTCAACGACATGCCCGTCGTGGCCACGCGCATGGTCCACGCCCAACGCGGCCAGGCCGAGGACGTCGCGGCGTCGGTCGGCCGTCCCCCGGGGGCGTCGTGGGCGCTCGCCGGGGGGCGTGCCGACGCCAGGTTGTCGGCGTTGAACCTCTACAACCCCGGCGCCGAGCCCGTGCGGGTCCGCGTCGACGCCGGTGCCGGAAGCCCGTCGGACTGGGAGGCTGTCGACGTCGCGCCGAACAGCCGGGTCGGGCTCGACCTCGACGAGGCCGGTGCCGACCGCACCTCGGTGCCCCTGCGCGTCACCGCGGACGGTGACGTCGTCGCCGACCTGCGCATGCTGCGCACCGGTGAACAGCTGGGCCTGTGGACGGCTGCCGCCGTGCCAGCCACCGACTGGGAAGGGCCCGGGCAGCGGCCGCCGGTGCGCCGCGACGCCACGCTGGTGACCGTCCCGCTGCCGCCCGAGGCCGCGGCCGGGCCCGAGTAGCGGCCGGGCCGCCGTCGCGCACAGG
>SKPY01000037.1 GCA_007119305.1 Nitriliruptorales bacterium | reverse complement strand
CTACCGGGGGTCGCGCCGCGCCTCGCCGCGCAGGGCCCGCAGGTGCTCGACGGGGCCGAGCAGCTCGAGGCGGCGTTCGACGACGGGCAAGGAGCCCTGTTGGCTGCGGTGGAGGGCGATCGCGCGGCGCTGGCGGGCGCGGTCCACCGGCACCCGCAGGTCTGCCGGCGCGGGCGGGGTGGCGACGAACGCGGTACCGAGCTCGGCGTTGAGCCGGGTGGCCACGCGGGCGGGCACGTACCACGCCCACACCGCCAGCCCGTCGCTGCCGGCAGCGTGCAACGCCGCGCGGGTGGCCTGCTGGTGGTCGGGATGGCCGGTGATGCCATCCGGGTGGAACACCACGAGCAGGTCGGGGCGCTGGTCGTCGATGACCCGGCCGACCTCGTCGGCGACCTGGCCGAGCGGCTGCCGGGCAAGCCCGCTGTCGGGGTAGCAGAGCAGCCAGGTGCGGGCCACGCCGAGCTCGGCGGCGGCGGCCGCCAGCTCCGCGGCGCGGGTGGTGGCGAGGTCGGGCTCGTCCGCGCCGAGCGTCGAGGCCTCACCCGGGGTGAGGCACAGCACCCCGACCTCCGCGCCGGCTTCGGCGAAGGCGCTGAGCACCGCGCCGAGCCCGAAGGACTCGTCGTCGGGGTGCGCGCACACGGCGAGCACCCGCCGTCCCGCGGGGAGCCCGGTCGGCAGGAATGCCGGTTCAGCGGGCATCGCGGCCCTCCTCGCGTCGGCCGACCAGGCTCGGCGACGGCACGAGGCCGCAAGCACGCGTGCGAGGCCGCGCACGCCGGGGCCCGCACGCGTGAGGGCGCACGCCGGGCCCTGCACGCGTCAGGGCGCGCACGCCAAGGCCCCGCACAGGGGCGGCGCTCACGCCGATGCCCGCACGCGCGTCTCGTACATGCGCACGGCGACGTCGACGCCGCTGGCGGCGGTGAGCGCCGCGATGACGGCGATGGCGACGGCGATGCTGAACGCGTCGGCGAGGACGCCCGCCAGCACCGCGCCGACCGCGAAGCCGATGTCCCGCCAGAACCGGTACACGCCCACGGCAGCGCCGCGCCAGACTGGGTGGGCGACGTCGCCGACGGCGGCGAGCAGCGTGGGGTAGGCCATGGCGGTGCCCGCCCCGAACAGCGCGCTGCCGGCCGCCCACACCGCGAACGTGTCGCCGAGGGCGATGGCGGCCAGGCCGAGCGCCTCGGTCCACTGCCCGGCGGCGATCAGCCACTTGCGGCCCACCCGGTCGCTCCACCCGCCGGTGAACAGCTGCCCCACGCCCCACACGGCGGGCGCGATGGCGGTGAGCAGACCGATCTGGGCCAGCGGCAGCCCGCCGGCGGCGAACAGCAGCGGGAACAGGCCCCAGGCTGCGCCCTCGTTGAGGTTGTTGACCAGCCCGGCCTGGCTGGCCGCCGACAGCGAGCGGTTGCGCCAGGTGCCAAGTGCGAACACCTGCCGGGTCGAGTGGTCACCGTCGAGCCCGCCCGCCGGGGTGGTGTGGTTGGCGGCCTCCTCGGCGACGTGCCCGGCGGTCTCGCGCACGAACAGCGCCGAGAGGCCCAGGCCGAGGCCGGCGAACGCCACACCGAGGAAGAACGGGGCCGGGCGCAGCCCGGCGACCGCGGCGATCCAGCCGGTGGCCCACGCAGCGACGGCCACCGCGCCGTAGCCGGCTGCCTCGTTGAACCCCATCGCCAGCCCGCGCCGCTGCGGGCCCACGAGGTCGATCTTCATGATCACCGTCACCGACCAGGCCAGGCCCTGGTTGACGCCGAGCAGGACGTTGGCGAACACGACCCACTCCCACGCCGGCGCCCACATGAGGAGCAGCGGCACCGGCAGGCCGAACAGCCAGCCCGCGAGCAGCACGGGCTTGCGGCCGAAGCGGTCGGCCAGCGCGCCGGCAAGTGCGTTCACGATCGCCTTGGTCACCCCGAACGCCGCGATGAAGGTGAGCATCGCGGTGAACGAGGCGAGCCCGAAGACGTCCTCGGCGAGCAGCGGCAGCACGGTGCGCTCCTGCCCGACCATCCCGCCGACGAGCGCGTTGACGCCGACGAGCAGCGCGAACTGCGCGAGGTTGGCCCGCAGGCCCAGGCGGACGGCCTGCCCCGCCGTGACGCGGCCGTGCCTCATGCGCCAGCGTCCATCGCGATCACCGTCCAGGCCGCTTCGTCTATACCAACGATCTATGGATCATAGTACACTGTGGTCATGGGCAGCCGCGAACGCAAGGACGCGCTCTACGAGCAGCTCGCGCGTGTCGGCAAGGGGCTTGCCAGCGGCAAGCGGCTCGAGCTGCTCGACCTGCTGGCGCAGGGGTCCCGCACCGTCGACGCGCTTGCCGCGGCCGCCGACATGACGGTGAAGAACACGTCGGCGCACCTGCAGGTGCTGCGCCACAGCGGGCTCGTGGCCGCGCGCAAGGACGGCACACGGGTGTGGTACCGGCTCGCCGACGACGAGGTCGCCCGCTTCGTCATCGCGCTGCGTGACCTCGCCCAGCACCGGCTCGCCGAGGTGGAACGCGCCGCGGCGGACTACCTCGGGCAGCCCCCCGCGACCGAACCGGTCAGCCGCGCGGAGCTGCGCCGGCGGCTCGACGCCGGCGACGTCGTCGTCGTCGACGTGCGCCCGGCCGAGGAGTACGCCGCGGGCCACATCCCCGGCGCCGTCTCGATCCCCGCCGACGAGCTCGAGACCCGCCTCGACGAGGTGCCCGAGGACGTCGAGGTGGTCGCCTACTGCCGCGGCCCCTACTGCGTGCTGTCCCCTCAGGCGGTGGCGACCCTCCACCGCCACGGGCGCTCCGCCAGCCAGCTCGAGGACGGCTTTCCCGAATGGCGGCTCGCGGACCTGCCGGTGGCCACCGCCGGGCAGGCCGCGCCCGGAACGCCCCGCTGACGACCCACCCGGGCCGCAGCTGCGCGGCAGCACACTCGACCGGTCTCGAGGCGGTGCGCCCGGGCTGGGCGGCGCCGTCAGCGCCTGGCAGCCGGCGTGTCGCGGAGCTGGGCGCCGTCAGCGCCTGGCAGCCAGCGCGCCGCGGAGCTGGTCGGCGTCGACCTGGAGCTCGAACAGCTCGACCCCGTCGATCGCCACCACCGGCACCCGCACCGTGTAGCGGGCGGTGAGCTCGGGGTGGGCGTCGATGTCGACGCGCTCGACGCTGGCGCGCCCGGCCGCCACCGCCGCTACGATCACCTCGGCCTCGGCACACAGCTTGCAGCCGGCGCGGGTGTAGACGGTGACGGTGGGTCCGCTCACTCGCCGGCGTGGGAGGCGGCCCGCGCAGCCGCCGACGACGGCTTGGGGGGCCGACCCGCGGCCCGGAACCCGGCGTACATGATCGCGACCCCGGCGGCGAGGACGACCGGCACGAGCGCGTCCTGGCCGGCGCGCACGAAGGCGCTGGAGGTCGCCGAGACGAGCACGCCGAAAGCGATGAGCAGGACGCCGAAGCGGCGTGTGCGCAGCCCCGACCACAGGCACCCGGCCACCACGATGACCGTGCCGACCATCGTGATCGGGCGCAGGATCGTGTAGGCGAGCCCGTCCGCGCCGAACACCTCGGTCCCCATGGGGATGTCCCCGGCAGCGGTCGCGGCGGCGAGCGCGCCGGTGTCGAACGGCGTCATGAGCAGCGCCGCGCCGGTCCACACCACGGACAAGCCAGCGAGCGTCCACCACAGGGCGGCCCGCCGCGCGTCCAGCAGGTGCAGCTGCCCGACGGCGAGGAACGCCACCGCCAGCAGCGCGCCCGCAAGCCAGTACAGCCCGAACGTCACGGGGTTCCACCCGAGGCCGAGCCCGACGGCGAGCGCGACCATCCCGAGGGCGTACATGCCGAGCGCGAGGGTCCACGCGAGGGCGTGGTGGCGGCGGCGGGCGACGTACTGGCGCGACAGCTGCGCGGCGAACACGCCAGCGATCAGCGCGCCGGCGACGGCGGTGAACACCGCAGGGACGTTCATGCTTGTGAGGATACGGCGTCGCCGCCGCGGGCTCACAACCCGCCGGCGCGGGTGCCGCGCAGCGCGCGGCGGCGCACCTTGCCGGTCGGCAGCAGCGGCAGCGCGTCGACGAACTCGACGTGCTCGGGCACCTTGAACCGGGCGAGGTGGCGGCGGGCGAACGCGGTGAGCTCGTCCGCGGTGAGCGCCGCGCCGCCCGCGGGCACCACGAACGCCTGCACGCACTCGCCCGTCGCGGGATTGGGCGCGCCGACGACGGCCGCCTGGGCGACGCCGGGGTGGCGGACGAGCACCTCCTCGACCTCGCGGGGGTAGACGTTGAAGCCGCTGACGAGGATGAGGTCGCGTTTGCGGTCGACGAGGTGGAGGTCGCCGTCGTCGTCGGCGTAGCCGACGTCGCCGGTGCGGAACCAGCCGGCGCGGTCGAGCACCGCAGCGGTCTCCTCGGGCCGCTGCCAGTAGCCGGAGAAGACGTTCGGCCCCCGTACGACGACCTCGCCCGGGTCGCCGCGCCGCACCGGCTCGCCGTCGTCGTCGACGAGGCGGAGCCCGACCTCGGGGACGGGTCGGCCGACGCAGCCGGGCTTGGGCTGCTCGCTCATGGCCATGGTGGTCAGCACCGGGCCGGTCTCGGTCAGACCGTAGCCCTCCCACACGGTGATCCCGAGGACGTCGCGGCAGTGCTCGAGGGCGTGGGCGGGCAGCGGGGCGGCGCCCGAGACCGCGAAGCGGACGCTCGCAAGGTCACGCTCGGCGGCTCCGGGCATGTGCCCCCAGGCGACGTACATGGGTGGCGCGCCCACGAGCACGGTCACCCGCTGGCGCTCCACGGCGTCCAGCGTCTCGCCGGGGTCGAAGCGCTCCTGCAGGAGCAGCGTCGCGCCGCGCGCGAGCGCGAACGCCATGACGACGTTGAGCCCGTAGATGTGGGACAGCGGCAGGACGCCGAGGACGACGTCGCTCTCCTCGATCCGCAGCCGCGTCTGCGCGAGCTGCCGGTGGTTGGCGGCCAGGTTGGCGTGGCTGAGCATCGCGCCCTTGGCCTGGCCCGTGGTCCCAGAGGTGTAGCCGAGCACGGCGAGCGCGTCGGGGCCGGCCTCCGCGACCGCGCCGGGGTCCGTTTCCGCTACCAGGCGCTCCCAGCTCAGGTGCTCGTCGGGCGGGTCGTCCACGCCGGGCACGAGCACGTGCTCGAGACCGGCCGCGTCCGCAGCGCGCGGGTGCAGCGCAGCGAGGTGGGGCTCGGCGACGATGGCGGCGCGCGCGCCGCTGTCGGCGACGATGGCCCCCACCTCGTCGCGGGTGAACCCCGGGTTGAGCGGCACGGCGACCAGCCCGGCGCGCAGCACGGCGAAGCAGGCCTCGACGAAGGCGGGGCTGTTGTCGAGCATGAGCGCGACCCGGTCGCCGGGTGCGGCGCCCTGGTGGGGGCTGAGGCCGAGGGCCACCAGCGCGGCCGCCCCGCGGGCGACGCGCGCCTCGAGCTCGGCGTAGCTGGTGGCGGCTCCCCGATGCAGCAGGGCCGGCTTGACCGGCAGCCGTGCGGCGCTTGCGGACAGCTGGGCGGCCAGGTTCACGACGTCCCCTTGCATGCAGCGCTCCAACGACGACCGCCCGGCGGGACCGGCGGGCCGTCCGTGCTGCAGACGTCCCGAGCCGGCCGCGCCGCG
>SKPY01000276.1 GCA_007119305.1 Nitriliruptorales bacterium | reverse complement strand
CGAGCGGGGCGGCCGCGGGTGCCGCCGCCAGGTCACCAGCCGGTTCTGCTGCGGCGCCCGCCCACTCGGGGGCGCGCAGTCCCGGCACGCTGCGGGGGGTCACCTGCTCGTCGGCGATCGGCAGCCGGGCCCCCCAGCGGGGCCAGTCGGGCACGCCTGCTCCGTCCGGCCTGCCACCCCTTGCGAGTTCGTCGCCCATGCGCAACAGCTCCATGCGGTCGAGGGCGGCGGTTTCACGTGCAACCGCCTGCCAGGCACGCCGGCGCCTCGCCGCGCTACAGCGGGCGCCGGTGCGGTACGCCATCCCGCCGCGGAACGGTCTGCGGCGGCGCACCGACCGCCCGCATGGTAACAAGCCAGGTGCTGCGCACGGGGGATGTCACCGCGTGCACGTGCGCCTCCGCCCACCCGCACCGCGCCATGGCCCGCTCCGCCGCGGCCAGCTCGTGCTCCCAGCCCGGTCCCTTGACCGCCGCGAGCCAACCCTGGGCGGCCACGAACCCCCGCGCGAGCTCTGCGAGCACCCGCAGCGGCGCGAGTGCGCGTGCGATCACCCCGTCGAAGGCGGCGCGCCAGCCTTCGGCGCGCGCCAGCACCTCCGCGCGCCCCGCGTGACAGCGCACGTTGTCCAGACCGAGGGTGTCCGCGAACGCGCGCACCTGGTCGATCTTCTTGGCTGACGCGTCGACGAGCACCCACTGCACCGCCGGCAGCCGCATGGCGAGGACCAGGCCCGGCAGCCCGCCCCCGGTGCCGAGGTCGAGCCAGCGCCCCGAGCTGATGCCGAGCCCGGCCAGGGTGTCGCCGAGCGCCCAGCACTCCGGGATGTGCTCGGTGCGCACCCGGGCCCGCTCCGCGCTGGACACGAGGTTGTGGGGCGACGTGGCGATCAGGTCCGCGAGCGTGTCGAGACGCGCCCCGTGCTCGGGCGTCATCGCGGCGCGCTGGGGCACCGCAGGCCACCAGCCGCCCGGGAGCGGGCAGCCCCGCGCAGCGTGCGACGTTTCACGTGAAACGCCGGCGGATCAGTCCTCGGCCGGCTGCACGACGACCCGCCGGCGGGGCTCGACGCCTTCACTCGCGGAGCTCACGCCGCCGGCGCTTGCGACGAGGTCGTGCATCATCTTGCGCTCGTAGGCGTCCATGGGCTCGAGCGTGACGGCTTCGCCGCTCTCCCGGACCTGCGCGATCGCGTCGCGGCACTTGTCGCGCTGCTTCTCGAGCTGGCGCTCGCGGTAGCCCTCGACGTCGACCCGCACGTGGGTGCGCCGCTCGGTCTGGCGCTGCACCGCACAGCGCACGAGCTCCTGGAGCGCGTCGAGCGTCGCCCCGCGGCGGCCGATGAGGAGGCCGCTGCCCACGTCCTGCACCGTCACGAAGGCCTGGTTGTCGGTGACCTCGATCTCGATGTCGCCGGGCAGGTCCAGCCGGTCGAGCAGGCCCTCGATGAAGTCCGCCGCGAGGTCGGCCTCCTCGTCGAGCAGCTCGAGCAGCTGCTCAGGCGTGAGCTCCTCCGCCCCCGCACTCGCCGCCTGGGCATCGTCGGGCGCCTCGGCGGGCGCGTCGGGGGCGTCGTCGAGCTCGTCGGGGGCCTCGCCGGGCCCGTTGGTGGTGTCCGTGTCGCTCACGTGCTCCTCCTTGTCGGGCGGCCCCTGCCGCCGCTGGATGTCCGAGGTCGGTCGGACGGCTCCGGCCCGTGCGTGCCGCACGGTCGGCCGGGCCGCCTCAGGCTTTCGCCGGCGCCGCCGGCTCCACCTTACGGAACATGATCCACTGCTGCCCCATCGTCCAGAAGTTCGTGGTGACCCAGTACAGCACGACGCCGATGGGGAAGTTCACGGCGAACACCGTCAGCATCACCGGCATCACGTACAGCATGATCTTCATGTGCGGCTGGTCGGCCGCCGCGGGGTTGTTCGCCATCATCTGCCGCTGCGAGAAGTACGTCGTGGCGCCCATGAGCACCACGAGCACCCACGCCCCCGCATAGCCCGTGAACCCGGCCCCCAGCAGGGTCCACGGTGTCTGCGTCAGCCCATCCACGAAGAAGAAGCGTGCCGTCTCCAGCTCGGTCACCCGGGCCTCGTCGAACAGCAGGCGGAACAGCGCGAAGAAGATCGGCAGCTGCAGGAGCAGGGGCAGACAACCCCCCACGGGGTTGACGTTGTGCTCCTTGTAGAGCTTCATCATCTCTTCTTGCTGCTTCTGCCGCTGCGCCCGGAACTTCTCCGGGTTCTTGCGCATGAGGTCGCGGTCCGTCTTGTACTTCTTCTGGATGCGCTTGATCTCGGGCTGCAGCTGCTGCATCCCCCGCATCGAGTTGATCTGCTTGATCGCAAGCGGCAGCAGCACGACCCGGACCACCACCGTGAGGGTGACGATCGCCCACGCCCACGGCCAGGCGCCGAGCAGCGGCAGCCCCGCGTAGGTGTCGTGGAAGAACGTGAGCAGCTGCTCGAGCAGGTCGAGGAACGCATTCCAGAGGGTCACGCTGACGCTCCTTCACAGTGCCGGTGGCGCGACGCGTCGGCCGGCGGCACCGGATCCAGCCCGCCGGGGTTGAAGGGATGACAGCGCCCGACGCGCCGGAGCGCAAGCCACAGCCCGCGCAGCGCACCGTGCGTGTACAAGGCCTGCCTGGTGTAGCTCGAGCAGGAGGGCATGAACCGGCACCGGGGCATCCCCTTGGGCACCAGCTGGTAGATGCGCACGAGGCCGGCGAGCAGCCTCGCGACGAGGCCGGGACGCGGCTGCTGCACGGCGCTGCTCACCGTGGGGTCTCCGCGCCGGCGCCCGCGCAGCGCACCAGCAGCCGGTCGAGCTCCGCCACCAACGCCGACCACGGCGCCGTCACGGCCTCGGCCCGGGCGACGACGACGAGGTCGAGGCCCTCCGGCAGCCGCGTCTGGCGCAGGGCCTCCCGCAGGCGGCGCTTGGCCCGGTTGCGCCGCACCGCGCCGCCCACCTTGCGGCCTGCCACGACGGTCATGCGGGGGGGCCCGTTGCTGCCGCGCCGCTGGGCGTGGACCACCACGGTGCGCCCATGCGCGCGGGTTCCCGCCGCGATGACACGACGGACATCAGCGCTACGACGCAAGCGTTGCTCAGCCATGGACGGACCCGGGGCGCTGCTTCGGTGATGGGCGGGCTCGACGGACGCCCCCGTCCGCCACGATACGCCTGCCCGGGGTGGGACGCAGCCGCACAGTAGGCGCCTTGCGTGCTCAGGCAGACAACCGCGAGCGGCCCTTGGCGCGGCGGCGGCGCACGATCGCCCGACCGGCTCGGGTGCGCATCCGGTGACGGAAGCCGTGGCGCCGCTTGCGGCGGCGGGTGTTCGGCTGGTACGTACGCTTCATCGCAACGCTCTCGATCAGTCGAGTTCAGGCGGGTGCGGCGGGCGGGCTGGAGCCACAACCTGTGCTGGTCGCGGGGCTCCCGCGGGCCGGGCGGCGGGGGGCGCGTCGCCCTTCAGCCACCCCGGGGGAGCGGGCAGGTGCGGCCCAACGACGTCATGCCCGCCGCAAGCACACAGACGCACCCCACGCCAGGTGGGGTCCGGGCATCATACGACCGGGCGTGCCCACTGTCAACGGCCCAGCCGGCCGCCGGCGCGTGTGGATCGCCCCTTGCAGCCTGGCGCGAGCCGACCCTATACTCCTCGAGCGTCCCGCACGTGAGAAGCACTACGCCGCACCCTTCCCCATCCCTGCGGCCGTGCGTGCAACGCGCAGCAGTCCGTTGTGTTGTGCGCTGTGCGTTCGCCCTGGTGGTGGTCCGCCGTGGTCTTCGCCGTTGGTCGGGTGACACCGCTTCCCTGGTGCGCGTTCCGGGACCCGGAACCCTCCCGCACGACACCTCGGTGGCCCTGGCGGGATGCCGCGCCGTCCACACGTGTGGAGGGTGCTGTGGATAAGCACTGCCGAGGGCCGTTCCCAACCTGTGAAGGGGGGATGTTCGGTGTCCGATGCCGGCGTAGTCGATCTTGGTGACCTGTGGTCCCGTGCCCTAGACGAGCTGGAGGGCCGCATTCCCGGCGCGGCGCAGCGCACCTGGCTGGAGGAGACCCAGCCGGTGGGGTTCTCCGACGACACGGTGGTGCTCGCCGCGCCCCACAGCTTCGCCCGCGAGCAGCTCGACACCCGCTTCGGCCCGGACCTGCGCAGCGCGTTGTCGCGCGTGTTCGGCCGGGCGCTGAACGTGGTCGTGACCGTCGCCCCGGAAGCTCCCGCCGGACCCGCCCAGCGCGAGGTGATCGACGTCGAGGAGCACGTGCGGGCCACGGCGCCGGCGCCGCGGCCCCCAACGACCGGCCCGCTCGGCGGGGGGGATCCCCCCGAGCTCAACGACAAGTACACCTTCGAGCGCTTCGTCATCGGCTCGAGCAACCGCTTCGCGCACGCAGCGGCCTTCGCGGTGGCCGAAGCACCCGCCAAGGCCTACAACCCCCTGTTCGTCTACGGCGGCGCCGGGCTGGGCAAGACCCACCTGCTGCAGGCGGTCGGGCACTACACGACCAACCTGTACCCCGGCATGCGCGTGCGCTACGTCACGAGCGAGCAGTTCACCAACGAGTTCATCGACGCGATCCGCAACGGTCGCCAGGGCACCTTCCAGCGGCGCTACCGCGACGTCGACATCCTGCTGATCGACGACATCCAGTTCCTGGAGAAGGCCGAGCGGACCCAGGAGGAGTTCTTCCACACGTTCAACGCCCTGCACACGGCCGGCAAGCAGGTGGTCATCTCCAGCGACCGCCCCCCCAAGCAGATCGGACAGCTCGAGGACCGTCTGCGCACCCGGTTCGAGATGGGCCTGCTCACCGACATCCAGCCGCCCGACCTGGAGACGCGCCTGGCGATCCTGCACAAGAAGGCTGCCCAGGAGGATCTGCCCGTCCCCCACGACGTCCTCGAGCTGATCGCCTCCAGGGTCTCGTCGAACATCCGCGAGCTCGAGGGCGCGCTCATCCGCGTGACCGCCTACGCGAGCCTGCAGCAATGCGAGGTGACGCCCCAGCTCGCCCAGACCGTGCTGAAGGACCTCTTCCCCGACACGACCAACACCGAGATCAGCGTCGGCCTCGTCATGGGCGAGACCGCGAACTACTTCGGGCTGACGCTGGACGACCTGTGCTCCACCAGCCGCACCCGCCAGCTCGTCACCGCCCGGCAGATCGCCATGTACCTGACACGGGAGCTCACCGACCTGTCCCTGCCCAAGATCGGGCAGGCGTTCGGTGGCCGCGACCACACGACCGTCATCCACGCCAACAACAAGATCAGCGGGCTCATGCAGGAGCGGCCGGCGATCTACGAGCAGGTGCAGGAGCTGACGAGCCGCATCAAGACGACCGCCCGAGGCGTGAGCTAGACGGTGCGCGGGGCTGTGGAGCACCTGGTGACAGCGCCGTGGACAGGCGGTGGACGAGCGCCCGCTACCCCCAGGCTGGGGTCCCGCCACGGCAGCAGTGGGGACAACCGGGCCGTTGTCACCAGCCCGCGCACAGGCCATCCCACAGGCTGCGCACACCGCGCTATGCTGCCTGACCTGCACGAAGGCCGCTTGTCCACAGCACCGCCGGGTCCCTACTACGGAGGCGAATCTTGAATCCCTCCTCCAGTCATCAACCCCCGGGCAACCGCGCGGCTGTGGATCAGCGCACGAGCCAGCGGAGGAAGCGATGAAGTTCAGGGCCGAGCGCACCGAGTTCGCCGAGGCGGCGATCTGGGCCTTGCGGACCGTCGGGCAGCGCGCGACGCTGCCCGCCCTGTCCGGCGTGCACCTGCAGGTGGCCGACGATCGCCTCACATTCGCCTCCACCGACCTGGAGATCACGAGCGAGCTGTCGATCTCGGTGCAGGCGGAGCGCGACGGGGTGGCCCTCGTGCCCGGACGCCTGCTCGGTGACGTCGTCCGGAACCTGCCCCAGGCTGCGGTCTCGGCGGAGGTCGAGGGCGACGTGCTGCATCTGGTGTGCGGCCGTGCCCGGTTCGATCTGCGTCTGATGCCGGTCGAGGACTTCCCCGAGCTGGCCCGGCCCACCGAGGACGCCACGCTGGCGGTCATCAAGGCGGAGGAGTTCGCGCGCATGGTCCACCAGGTGGCGCGCGCCGCGAGCCTGGACGATGCCCGTCCGGTGCTCACGGGCGTGAGCCTGGAGGCCGCCAAGGGCAACCTCACGGCGGCAGCCACCGACTCGTACCGCCTCGCCGTGCGCACGGTGCCGTGGGACCAGACGGCCGAGACCACCGTGCTCGTCCCGCGTCGTGCGCTCGAGGAGGCGCGCCGGTCGGCCGACCAGCTCGGCAGCGAGGTGCGCCTCCTGCTCGAGCCGTCGCAGGTGACGTTCGCCTTCGGTGACCGGCGGCTCACCACCCGCCTCATCGAGGGCAAGTTCCCCGACTACGCCCAGCTCCTCCCGTCCAGCAGCGAGCGGCGGCTGACCGTGGACCGGGCCGACCTGATGGAGGTCGTGCGGCGCGTCGCGGTGGTCGGCGAGGCCAACACGACGGCGACGCCGGTGACGCTGCACCTCACCGAGGACTCGGTGCAGCTGACCTCGGGCAGCGGCGAGGTGGGCCAGGCCGAGGAGGCGCTGCCGGGAGAGCTCGAGGGGGAGCCGCTCGACATCGCCTTCAACCCCCGCTACCTGGTCGACGGGCTGGACGCGGTCGGCACGGAGCGGGTGCTGTTCGAGCTCCGCGACGAGCTCAAGCCGGCGGTGCTGCGCCCGCTGGCCGCCGGCGACGGCGCCGCGGGTGAGGGCGACTTCCTCTACCTGCTCATGCCGGTGCGCCTGTAGCGGGCGGTGCGCCGTGCACCTCGCAGCCCTCGAGGTGGCCGACTTCCGCTCCTACGAGCGAGCGCAGGTGGAGCTGGGGCCCGGCGTGACCGTCTTCGTCGGCCCGAACGCCCAGGGCAAGACGAACCTGCTCGAGGCGGTGCACTACCTGGCGGTCGGCAGCTCCCACCGCGTGGCGGCGGACGCGCCCCTCATCCGGGCCGGGTGCGAGGCGGCGGTCGTGCGTGCCCGGGCCCGGCAGGCAGGCGACGGCCGTGTGCTGACCGTCGAGGTCGAGCTGCGGGCCGGGGGGCGCAACCGCGCGCGCCTCAACGGCCAGCCGCGGGCCCGCGTGCGGGACGTGCTCGGGGCAGTGCGCAGCGTGCTGTTCGCCCCCGAGGACCTCATGCTGGTGCGGGGGGATCCGGCGCTGCGGCGCCGGTTCCTCGACGACCTGCTGGGCCAGCGCCGGCCGGCCTACCTGGCGGCGCGCCAGGAGTACGAACGTGTGCTGCGCCAGCGCAACGCGCTGCTGAAGCAGCTGCGGGCCCCTGCCCGCCACGGGGCGCCGTCTGGGGGCGAGGACACGCTGGCGACCTGGACGGAGCAGCTCGTCCACGCGGGGGCCACGCTGCTTGCCGCACGGATCGCCGTCGTGCACGCGCTCGCCGGGCCGGTCGCTGAGGCGTACCGCGACCTCGTCGTCGGCGCCCCGGGGGGCAAGGAGCAGGCGGCGGTCAACCTGGCCTACGCGCTGTCCACCGGGCGCACGGTGGCCGCACAGCCGGGCGCCGGCATGCCGGATCCAGGGCAGCTGTCCGGTGAGCTGGCTGCTGGGCTCGCCGCGGTGGCGCACGACGAGCGCGACCGCGGGCTCACGCTCGCCGGCCCGCACCGCGACGACCTCGTGCTCGGTCTCGGCGACCTGCCCGCCAAGGGCTATGCGAGCCATGGGGAGAGCTGGTCGCTGGCGCTGGCGCTGCGGCTCGGCAGCCGCGCGGTGCTCCACGACGTCGGCGAGGAGCCCGTCGTCCTGCTCGACGACGTCTTCGCCGAGCTCGACGACCTGCGCCGCGCCCGCCTCGCGGACCGCTGCGCGGCCTTCGAGCAGGTGCTGGTCACCGCGGCCGTGGACGCGGATGTGCCGCTCGCCGGCCCCCGCTACGCGGTGGAGGGCGGCCAGGTGGTGCCGGTTGGCGTGCGGGAGGCCTCGTGACCAGGCGGCGCCGGATGAACCCCGACGATCCGCGCCGCCAGGACCCCCCCGAGCCGGTGAGCGAGCTGCTCGCGACGCTGCGCGCCCAGCGCGGCTGGCAGCGCCGGCTCGAGGGCGCGCGGGTCCACGAGCACTGGGCGGAGATCGTGGGACCACAGCTGGCCGAGCACACCGAGGCGGTGCGCCTGCACGGCGGGGTGCTCGTCGTCCGTGCCCGGACCCCGGCCTGGGCGACCCAGGTGCGCTATCTGGCCGGCGCCGTGCAGGAGCGGGCCAACGCCGTGCTGGGGCCCGGGCAGGTGACGCAGGTCGTCGTCGTCGCCGGGCCTGCAAGCGGCGGGCGCGAGGGCGGCTAGCCGACCCGGTTACCCGGCCTGACCTGCACAAACGCACTGAGACGCCACGCGGGGGCCGGGACCCTCGTGTGGTAGGCTGGAGGGGTGCGAAGCCCAGCGCCGCCGCGGCGGGGTTAGGGGCTTCTTCCCCTTGTTCGTGACCGCACGCTGACGCCTCCGGCGTCCCTCGCGTGCGCGCGGCGCGAGGGCAGCGACGACCTTCGAGGACACACGTGAGCGACGCAGCCAAGCATGGGGGGGACGCAGAGCAGGGCGCCACGCCCACCGGGCCAGGGGCCGGCCTCGGCGCCTACCAGGCCGCGGACATCACGGTGCTCGAAGGCCTCGAGGCCGTGCGCAAGCGGCCCGGCATGTACATCGGCTCCACCGGCCCGCGGGGCCTGCACCATCTCGTCTACGAGGTGGTCGACAACGCGGTGGACGAGGCCATGGCCGGCCGGTGCACGGCGATCGAGGTCCGACTGCTCGGCGACGGGGGCGTGCGGGTGACCGACGACGGGCGCGGCATCCCCGTCGAGGAGCACCCGACGATGGGCAAGAGCGCGCTCGAGGTGGTCCTCACCGTCCTGCACGCCGGCGGCAAGTTCGACAACAAGTCCTACGCGGTCTCCGGGGGCCTGCACGGGGTGGGGGTCTCGGTGGTGAACGCGCTGTCGTCGCTGCTCGTCGCCGAGGTGCGCCGCGACGGCCGCCGCTACCGGCAGGCGTTCCGCCGGGGCGTGCCGGAGGGCCCGGTCGAGCTGCTCGGGCCCGCCGAGGGCACCGGCACGACCATCACCTTCTGGGCCGACCAGACGGTCTTCGAGACCCTCGACTACAACCTCGACACGCTCGTGAACCGCTTCCGCGAGACGGCCTTCCTCACGGCCGGCCTGCAGATCACGGTGGTCGACGAGCGCAAGCCCGCCGCGGCCCCCGGCGACGCGACGCAGCCGGCGCCGGGCCCCGCCACGTTCACGTTCAAGTTCGACGACGGCCTGCGCGACTTCGTGCGCCACCTGAACGCGTCGAAGGAGCCCCTGCACGACGAGATCGTCCACTTCGAGGCAGCCGGCGAGGACGCGGGCGGGCCGCACGAGGTGGAGGTGGCGCTGCAGTGGAACACGCTGTTCCACGAGTCCATCCACACGTTCGCCAACACGATCAACACCCATGAGGGCGGCACCCACGAGGAGGGCTTCAAGAAGGCCCTGACCAACGTGGTGAACCGCTACGTCCGCGAGGCGAAGCTGCTGCCGGCGAGCGGCAAGGACAAGGATCTCACGCTCACCGGCGAGGACATCCGCGAGGGCCTGACCGCCATCGTGTCGGTGAAGCTGTCGGACCCGCAGTTCGAGGGCCAGACCAAGACGAAGCTGGGCAACACGCCGATGCGCAGCTTCGTGGAGCGGACCTGCAACGAGCAGCTGCGCTACTGGTTCGAGGAGCACCCGGCGGAGGCCCGCGCGATCGTGGCCAAGGCGGTCCAGGGCGCGCGTGCCCGGCTCGCGGCACGGGCGGCACGCGACCTCACGCGGCGCAAGGGGCTGCTCGACTCGACGGCGCTGCCCGGCAAGCTCGCGGACTGCCAGTCGCGCAAGCCGAGCGAGTGCGAGCTGTTCATCGTCGAGGGCGACTCCGCCGGCGGCTCGAGCAAGATGGCACGCGACCGGCGCATCCAGGCCGTGCTGCCGATCCGCGGCAAGATCCTCAACGTGGAGAAGGCCCGGCTCGGCAAGATCCTCGAGAACAAGGAGATCCAGGCGCTCATCACCGCCATCGGCACGAACATCGGTGAGGAGTTCGATCTCGCCAAGGCGCGCTACCACAAGATCATCATGCTCATGGACGCCGACGTCGACGGGGCGCACATCCGCACCCTCGTGCTGACGTTTCTGTTCCGGCACATGCGCGACCTCATCGACCACGGCTACGTCTACATCGCCCAGCCGCCCCTGTACGCGATCCAACCGCCCGGCGCGAAGGGCAAGGAGCGCCTCGCCTACGCCTACAGCGATCGCGAGCGCGACGCCCTGCTCGCGGAGCTCCAAGCCCAGGCGCAGGCGCGCGGCAAGGCCGACGGCAAACGCCCGCAGATCAGCCGCTTCAAGGGCCTCGGCGAGATGGACACCAACCAGCTGTGGGACACCACCATGGATCCTGACAACCGCCTGCTGTATCAGGTGACGATGGACGACGCGGCGGCCGCCGACACGATGTTCACCGTCCTCATGGGCGACGACGTCGGGGCACGCCGTGAGTTCATCGTCCGCAACGCCCGCGACGTGCGCTTCCTCGACGTGTGAGCCCGATGCCGCGCCCGTCCGCTCTCGTCCTGGTGCTCGCGCTGCTCGTCGCCGCGTGCTCGGGCGCGGAGCCCGCTGAGCTGCGCCGGATCGCCACGCCGCCCAATGCGAACGACACCGCCGAAGGGCTGCTGCAGGCCGACGACGTCGTCGACCTCACGCTGTACTTCCGGGCGGGCGAGGGCCAGCACGCGCACCTCGAGCCGGTCATCCGGGAGGTCGAGCTGGACCACGACCTGCCGCGCCACGCGCTCGAGCTGCTCCTGCAGGGGCCGGCCGAGGGCGAGGAGGGGGTCGAGGCGCCGCTGCCGACCACGACGCGGCTGCGCGACTTCCGCCTGGACGGCACCACGGCGCACGTCGAGCTGTCCCCCGAGGCGATCCGCGAGGCACCGAGCGTGGGCGCGTCACCTGGCAACGAGGCGCTCGCGCTGGCCGCGATCGCGAACACGCTGACGGAGTTCCCCTCGGTGGAGCAGGTCGTGGTCGACGTGCACGGCCAGGGCCTCGACGCCGAGGACTTCTGGGGCGGCTGGGGCCTACCCGGAGCGCTCGTGCGTGACCAGAGCCTCATCGGCCCCAGCCCTGAAGGCGAGGGCCTGGTCGACCTCCTGCGCTTCGCGCCCGAGACCCAGACCACGGGCGGCGACGCCGACGAGGTCGAGGTCCGTGCCGTGCGGGTGCGCGACCGCCTCACGCACGTGCGCGTCACCGTGGAGCTGGCCGAGCCCGGAGAGCCCAGCGGGTCGCCCAAGGTGCCGCGCACCAGGGCGCGCTGGTCGGGGGACGACCTCGTGCTCGAGCTCGGCAGCGTCGCCGACTACACCGCGGACATGGGCTCGGGGCGGGCGCTGGAGCTGTCCAGCCCCACGTTCGAGGCCCTGGCCGTCCACCAGGAGGGCGACGGCCTCACGGTGCGGGTGCAGACGAGCGACGCGCAGGAGCGCCCGTTCTGGCTGCACAGCCTCGCGAGCCCCACGCGCGTGATCCTCGACATCATGAAGTGACCGGAGCCGACCCATCGTGACCGACGAGACCTTCCCACCCGAGGAGCCCGGCGGCGAGGGCCTGGGGCCCGCAGGCAGCCGCATCGAGGCGATCGAGATCGAGGACGAGCTGCAGCGCAGCTACCTCGACTATGCGATGAGCGTCATCGTGGGCCGCGCGCTGCCGGACGTGCGCGACGGCCTGAAGCCGGTCCACCGGCGGATCCTGTACTCGATGTTCGAAGGCGGGATGCGCGCCGGCACGCAGTACCGCAAGTCCGCAGCCGCGGTCGGCGACGTGATGAAGAAGTACCACCCCCACGGCGACTCGGCGATCTACGACGCGCTCGTGCGCATGGGGCAGGACTGGGCGATCCGCTATCCGCTCATCGACGGGCACGGCAACTTCGGGTCGATCGACGGCGACTCGCCTGCGGCCATGCGCTACACCGAGGCCCGCCTGTCGCCGCTCGCGATGGAGCTGCTGCGCGACATCGAGGAAGCCACCGTCGACTTCGTCGACAACTACGACGGGCAGGAGGAGGAGCCGCTCGTCCTGCCGAGCCGCTTCCCCAACCTCCTCGTCAACGGCTCGTCGGGCATCGCCGTCGGCATGGCGACGAACGTCCCGCCCCACAACCTGCGGGAGATGTGCGACGCGGTCATCGCGATGATCGCCAACCCCGACATCAGCCTCGATGAGCTCATGGCGATCGTGCCGGGCCCGGACTTCCCCACCGGCGCGCTCGTCCTCGGCCGCGAGGGGATCCGCTCGGCGTACGAGACCGGCCGCGGGTCGATCAGGATGCGCGCGGTCACCGACATCGAAGAGGACGACCGCGGCAGCCTGCGCATCGTCGTCACCGAGCTGCCGTACCAGGTGAACAAGGCGAACCTCGCGGTGAAGATCGCGGAGCTCGTGAACAGCAAGCGGATCACCGGCATCCGCGACGTGCGCGACGAGTCGAACCGTCAGGGCATGCGCCTCGTGATCGAGCTGCGCCGCGACGCGAACACCCAGGTCGTGCTGAACCAGCTGTTCAAGATGACCCAGCTCCAAGACACCTTCGGGGTGATCAACCTCTCGCTCGTCGACGGTGTGCCGCGCACCCTCAGCCTCGACGAGACGATCCGCGCGTACATCGGCCACCAGGTCGACATCATCACCCGGCGCACCCGGTACCGGCTGCGCAAGGCCGAGGAGCGGGCCCACGTCCTCGAGGGGCTGATCGTCGCGCTCGACAACCTCGACGCGGTGATCGACCTGATCCGCGGCGCGGACTCGGCCGACGCCGCGCTCGTCGAGCTGCAGACGCGCTTCGAGCTGACCGAGGTCCAGGCGCGGGCGATCCTCGACATGCAGCTGCGGCGCCTGGCTGCGCTCGAGCGGCAGCGCATCCTCGACGAGTACGCCGAGCTGACCGACCGCATCGCGGACCTGCGCGACATCCTCGCCCGTCCGGAACGGGTCCGCCAGATCATCACGACCGAGCTCACCGAGCTGCGGGACCGCTTCGGCGACGAGCGCCGCACCCAGCTCGTGCCCGACGAGACCGAGCTCGACATGGAGGACCTCATCGCGGAGGAGGACATCGTCGTCACCCTCACGCGCGCGGGCTACGTGAAGCGCGTCAAGACGAGCGAGTACCGCACCCAGAAGCGCGGCGGCCGGGGCGTGTCGGGCACGGCCCTGAAGGAAGACGACATCGTCCGGGACCTGTTCGTCACGACCACCCACCACTGGCTGCTGTTCTTCACCAACCAGGGCCGGGTCTACCGGGTGCGAGCCTGGCAGGTGCCCGAGAAGTCCAGAACGGCGCGGGGCACGTACGTGACCAACGTCGAGGGCCTCGCACTCGACCCCGACGAGCGCATCGCCGCGGTGGTCGACCTGAAGGGCTTCGCCCACCCCGACGGCAAGCCGCGGTACCTGTTCTTCGCCACCAAGCACGGCATGGTCAAGCGGACCGCCCTCGTGGAGTACGACTCGCCACGCAGCGTCCTCATCGCCGTGAACCTGCGTGACGGCGATGAGCTCATCGGGGTCACCGTGACCACGGGCCAGAACGAGATGCTGCTCGTCTCCCGGCTGGGTCATGCGATCCGCTTCGCCGAGACCGACGTGCGGCCCATGGGACGCGACACGACGGGGGTGATCGGCATGAACCTCGTCGCCGGCGACGAGGTGCTCGCGATGACCCGGGCGGTGCCCGACGGCCAGCTGCTCGTCGTCACCGAGGCCGGCTACGGCAAGCGCACCCCGCTCGAGCGCTACCCGCTGCAGAAGCGGGGCGGCAAGGGGGTGCGCACGGCGCAGCTCACGCAGGAGCGCGGCGGCCTCGTGGGGGCGCTCGTGGCCGGCTACGAGCAGGAGATCTTCATCGTGACGGACACGGGCACGATCATCCGCATGGATGTTGCAGATGTCCGCCCGACCGGCCGCGCCACCCAGGGGGTCCGGGTGATGAAGCCCTCGCAGGGCGCCAAGGTCGCCTCCGTCGCCCCCGTGGTGGAGAACTCCACGCTCGAGCCTACGGCGGCGCCCGCAGCCGAACGCGTAGACTAGCCAGCCATGGCGACCACACGCGAGGGCCCGCGCCCACGACCCAGCCCGCCTCCGCGGTCAGGACGGGCCCGGCCACGCGGGAGCAGCCCGCGGCGCATCGTGCGCCGCCAGGCCACCGTCCGCCGCGTGGACCCCTGGTCGGTGCTGAAGCTGAGCCTCATCTTCTACTTCTGCCTGCTGCTCGTGGTCATGGTGGGCCTGCTCGTGTTCTGGTCGGTCGTCCAGCAGCTCGGGGTGATCCAGCAGGGCCTCGACTTCCTCGCCGAGCTGAACCTCGAGGTCACGATCAACGAGGGCAACATCGCGCGCGCGATCTTCCTCGTCGGGCTGCTCAACGTCGTGCTGTGGAGCGGCATCAACGTCTTCCTCGCGTTCCTGTACAACCTCGTCGCCGACCTGCTCGGCGGGCTGCGGATCACGCTGGCCGAGGAGGAGCAGGCGCGGCCGCCCACCCCCACCAGGAGCTGAGCGCGGTGGGGTGCGGTCGCCCGGCGGCGTCGCTAGACTGACCCCTCGCACGGGCCATTAGCTCAGGCGGTTAGAGCGCACCCCTGATAAGGGTGAGGTCCGAGGTTCAAGTCCTCGATGGCCCACGTTCGAGATCCTGCTCCGAGGGAGTCACCCGCCATGAAGAAGTTCCTGCTCGCCCTCGCCGCCGCCGTCGGCATCGCCGCCTACCTGAAGAAGCAGCGCGACGCGGAGCTGGACGAGGCGATCTGGGAGGAACCCCGGGACCTGTAGCCGGCGCCACCGGGCGGGCGCGTCCGCGCGCCGGATGCCCTAGGCTGTCCGGTCGTCGGGCCACTGGCACAGGCTGCCACCTGCTCGGAGGGGCCACATGACCACGCACGCTCCGCCTGGTGCGACCACGGACGTCGCCGTCGACGCCGCGGTGCTGGAGCAGCACCGCCGCGAGCTGACGGGCTACTGCTACCGGATGCTCGGGTCGGCGGCGGATGCCGAGGACGCCGTGCAGGACACCCTGACCCGGGCGTGGCGCGCGGCGGACCGGTTCGAAGGCCGTTCCAGCGTGCGCTCGTGGCTGTATCGGATCGCAACCAACGTCTGTCTCGACGAGCTGCGTGGCCGCCAGCGCCGCGTCCGGCCGCTGGACCTCGGAGCACCGTCGACGGTGGCGCAGGCCGAGCTCGTTGCGCTCCCCGACGGCCGCTGGCTCGAGCCCGCACCCGACGCGCGGGTGCTGCCCACGGCCGACGACCCGGCCGAGCAGGCCGCGCAGCGCGAGTCGATCCGGCTGGCGTTCGTCGCGGCGCTGCAGCACCTGCCGGCCCGCCAGCGGGCGGTGCTGCTCCTGCGCGACGTGCTGCGGTGGCGCGCCACCGAGGTCGCCGACCTGCTCGACACCTCGGTGGCCGCGGTCAACAGCGCGCTGCAGCGCGCCCGGGCGACGCTGGCTGACCGCGCGCCCGCGGACACCGAGCCGCATGACCCCCTCGACGACGCGCAGCGGGGCCTGCTCGAGCGCTACCTGGACGCGTTCGAGCGCTATGACATGGCGGCCCTGCGCGCGCTGCTGCACGAGGACGCCACCCAGACGATGCCGCCGTTCGCGCTGTGGCTGCGCGGCCGTGACGAGGTCATCGCCTGGATGCTGGGACCCGGCGCGGAGTGCGAGGGGTCACGGCTGGTGCCCACCACGGCCAACGGGATGCCCGCGTTCGGGCAGTACCGCCGCGCCGTGCAGGGGCACGAACCGTGGGCGCTGCAGGTCCTCGAGATCCGTGACGGGCAGGTCGTGGGGCTGAACGCCTTCCTCGACACGGCCCGGCTGTTCCCCCTGTTCGACCTGCCGCCGCGCCTGGACTGACGCCGCGGCGGCTGCGCTGGCCGCCGGCAGCGGTCGGGCTGTGCGGGACGGCATGTGTCGGGCTGTGCCGGAACGGGCACCGTGGCCCCAGTCGAATGCGAGGAGAGGCCCCATGAGCACGATCATCGGAATCCCGTTCTGGGTGGGTGTCGTCGTCGGCGCCCTCGTGACGCTGCTGCTCGTCGCGGTCTTCGGCGGGTAGGCGGACCGGGGCACGCGCACGTCGGCACCTGGGGCGCATCCCAAGCCCACACCGAGAGCCTGAGCGGCTGACAGGCCGCTGGCGGCTCACCACGTCGCTCCGCGATCCGTGAGGAGCTTCTCGGCGCGCGCCGCGGCAGCGTCGAGCACGAAGTCGGCTACCCGCGCTTCTGTCCCGAGCCCTTGCCCGCCTGTGGCGGCTTTCCCTCAGACCGCGCGTGCTGGGACACGAGTCGCTTTGGCGGCTTCTTTGCGGGGGCGAGGTGTCCTGACCGCTTCGTGGAGGCCTTGGGCTTCGCCATCAGGCACCTTCCCCTTCGCCCTCGTCGTTGTCTGGAGGGTCGACGTACTCGAACGACAGCACTTCGACGTCGGCCCAGCGTATCAGGACGCCTTCGTCGGCAAGCTCGACGGTGCCGTCCGGACTGGACGCGAACTGTCCGGCGTCGTCTAATCCCACCGCTTGCGCGAGGAACAGCTCGCCCTGGTCGGGAAACGCCGTGGCGTGGCTACGTATCGGCCTGCGCTCGTGCTCGCCCCAGTACCCGCCAACCCACGTTCCGCTGCGCAGTCGCACACGCACCAGTCCTGTGTAGTCGCCGCCCCCGAACACGTGATCCCACGAACTCGCCGCCCCAGCAGCGACCTCGAAAGAGCCGAGCCATGCCCGCAGCCGAGTCCACCGACGGGGCCCCGCCGCGAGGCGACCGACGAAGGTTCGTCCCGAGCGGCGCGTCGCCCGCCCGTGCCAGCCACCGATCAGGCCAGGGATCGCGACATAGACCAGCGCCGGCAGCCACAGCAACCACGCAGACCCCGGTTCAGGCTCGGCGACCACTGGCCCCACGCGGCTCCACAGCATGACCGACACCGGCGCCATGGCGGCATGGAACGCCGCCGACACCGTCACGTACCGAACGACACGATCGGGCAACACCGAACGACCCTGCCCGACCTGACCGTCGTACGCCGCAACGTAGACCGCACCAGGTACGACGCCGATCGCCGTTGCGATCAGCGCCTCCACCGTCGTGAGCATTCCACCCCCTGGATCATCCACACCATGGCGACCGTAGCTCAGCACTGCGACAATCCGGGCGGCCCGCACCGTCGGGCTGTGGACAGGCACGGGGACGGTTTTGTCGATGGCCCGTCGTGTCGCCGTATCCGAGCGCCGCCGAGTCCGAAGAGGTCCGCAAGGACGATCGCTCGATGCGCTGTGCGCGCTGATCGCCCCTCACGCGCGACGCCCACCCCGGCGTGCCCAAGCACGGTGGTCGTCGCAGCCGTCAGCCGGATCACAGATCGAAGAGGTCCCGCCCCTTTCGCCGCTGGTAGAGCGCCCGCAGCTTGGTCGCGACCAGCTCGGCCGGGTCGAAGGACAGCACCTGTGCGCGACCCGACCACCACGGCGACACGACCTCCCACGGAAGGCCGTGCGGCCGTGCCGGCGCCGTCTCGTAGGTGTCGATCTCGATCTTCACCTGCAAGCGTCCGCCGCCGGTCTCGAAGCTGGACCGAAGAAGTGCCTTGGGGATCGGTCCGACGTCGGCCGCCGGGTCCATGCCGATTGCCGCCGCGTAAGTATTCGGTGAACCCGTAGTCGCAGTTGTTGGGTATGCCGGCATCGGTGCGGGGTGCTGGACGCAGCGAAGTTTGTTCGCTTTGCTGTGGGCGTGGTGGCGAGCGAGCACGGGTCCCGGGCGGTGGGCTGGCGTGGCGAGGCGCAGCGTTGGCGGGGTGAGGCGCAGCGTTGGCGGGGTGAGGCGCAGCGCTGGCGGGGTGAAGCGCAGCGTTGGCGGGCGGAGGCACAGCGGCTGGATGGGGAGAACGTGGGGCTGCGGACGCGGGTGGGCGAGCTGGAAGGGCACGTCGCGGCGTTGAAGGAGACGGTGGCGACCCTGTCCAGGGCGTTGTATGCGGACTCGTCGG
>SKPY01000233.1 GCA_007119305.1 Nitriliruptorales bacterium | reverse complement strand
TCGGGTTGCGGCCGACCGAGATGCCGAGGGCCTCAAGGGCCTCCTGCTTGTCAGCGGCGGTCTCGCCACCCTCACCGCCTTCCTTGACGATGGCGCCGGCGTGGCCCATCTGCTTGCCGGCTGGCGCGGTGAAGCCAGCGACGTAGGCGACGACCGGAGTGTCCGGGATGTTCGCGGCGATCCACTCACCGACCTTCTGCTCCTCGGTGCCGCCGATCTCGCCGACGAACACGACGGCGTCCGTCTCGGGGTCGTCGGCAAAGCGCGGGATGACGTCGAGGAAGTCGCTGCCGATGATCGGGTCGCCCCCGATGCCGATGCAGGTGGAGATGCCGATCCCCGCCTGGGCGAGCTCGTGCATGATCTGGTAGGTCAGCGTCCCTGAGCGGGACACGAGGCCGACGTTGCCCGGGAACGTGATGTCGGGGATGATCCCGACGTTGGACTTGCCCGGCGAGATCGCCCCGGGGCAGTTCGGGCCGATGAGGACGGGACGGCCTTCCTTCGTGAAGGAGCCGTCCTCGTTGCGCGGGTACAGCGTGTTGTAGACGACCGCCATGTCGTGCACCGGCACGCCCTCGGTGATGCACACGAGCGTGGTGATGCCGGCCTCGAACGCCTCGAGGATCGCGTCCCGGGTGAACGGTGCCGGCACCATGATCATCGAGGTGTTCGCCCCCGTCTCCGCGACCGCGTCGTCGACGCTTGCGAACACGGGCACGTCGAGGCCCTCCCAGGTGGTCCCGCCCTTCTTGGGATGCACTCCGGCCACGACCTGCGTGCCGTACGCCTGGTTGCGCTTGGCGTGGAAGGTGCCCTGGTTGCCGATGCCCTGGACCACGACCCTCGTGCGCTCGTCGACGATGATGCTCACGGTCTTCGCTCCCTTGTCGCTGTTCTTGGCGTCCGGCCGCGCAGCTGCTAGCGCGCCGCCGACTGCGAGGCCTGGTCAGCGAGGGCGACGGCCTTCTCCGCGCCCTCGACCATCTTCCCCGCTGTGACGAGGTTGGCGATGTCCGCTTCCGCCAGGATGCGCTGCCCCTCCTCGGCGTTCGTGCCGTCGAGGCGGACGACGAGCTTCTCGGACAGCCCGCCCAGCATGTCGATCGCCCCGAGGACGCCGTGGGCGACGTCATCACAGCGCGTGATGCCTCCGAAGATGTTGACGAGCATCACGTGCACGTCGGGGTCGGACAGCACGAAGGCGATCCCCTCGGCCATGCTCTCAGCGCTCGCGCCACCGCCCGCGTCCAGGAAGTTGGCCGGTCGGCCTCCGACCTCCGCGACGACGTCGAGCGTGGACATCACGAGGCCGGCCCCGTTGCCCATGATCCCGATGTTCCCGTCGAGCTTCACGTACTGCAGCCCCTTGCGCTTCGCCTCGATCTCGAGCGGATGGCCGCCCCCGGTCTCGGCCTCGGAGAAGATGTTCTCGTGGCGGAAGCGGGCGTTGTTGTCGATCGAGACCTTCGAGTCGAGCGCGACGATCCGCCCGTCTGTGGTCTTGATGAGCGGGTTGACCTCGAACAGGGTCGCGTCGGAGGACACGAACCCGTCGTAGAGCTTGCTCAGGAACGCCACGACCTTGTCCGTCACGTCGGCGGGGAACTGCGCCTGCTCGACGATCGCGCGTGCGGTCGCGTCGTCCATCCCGCGCGTGGGGTCGAGGTCGCGCTTGACGACCTTCTCAGGGGCGGTCCGGTTGACCTCCTCGATCTCCACGCCCCCCTCCACGGAGGCGATGACCTTGTAGCCCTTCGACACCCGGTCGTGCAGGATCGACAGGTAGTACTCCTCGGCGATGTCGCTGGCGGGCTCGACGAGGACCTTCTCGACCTGGTGGCCCTTGATGTCGAGCCCGAGGATCGCCTCGGCGTTCGCGCGGGCCTCCACGGCGTCCTTGCAGTACTTCACACCCCCCGCCTTGCCCCGGCCGCCGGTCAGCACCTGCGCCTTCACCATGACCGGCGCCCCGAAACCCTCCGCGAGACGCTCCGCCTCGTCGGGCGTGGTCGCGATCTCGCCCTGCGGCGTCGTCGGGATGACGTGGCGACGGAACAGGTTCTTGCCCTGGTACTCCATCAGGTCCATCGGCGCTTCCTCTCGCTGGTGCGGCCTCGGGCGTCGCGGGTAGCTACTCGCGCGGGCTGACGTGCTCGCGGACCCAGTCGACGATCTCGGTCGTCCGGGCGCCCGGGGTGAAGATCTGCGCCACCCCCTGCTCCTTGAGCGCGGCGATGTCCTCCTTGGGCACGATGCCGCCCCCGAACACCACGACGTCGTCGGCTCCGCGTTCACGCAGAAGGTCGACGACCCGCGGGAACAGGGTCATGTGGGCGCCGGAGTGGATGGACAGCCCGACGCACTGCACGTCCTCCTGCAGGGCCGCCTCGACGATCTGCTCGGGGGTCTGGTGCAGGCCGGTGTAGACGACCTCCATGCCCGCGTCACGCAGCGCCCGCGCGACGATCTTGGCCCCCCGGTCGTGGCCGTCGAGGCCGGGCTTGGCGACGAGCACGCGGATCGCCATGGCTAGCGACCTCTCCTGGCTGCGTCCACGGACGGCCTCCTCGAGCGCTTCACGCCTACCACTGGCGGGGCGAGCATAGCGGAGCCGCGAAACGACCCGCCAACCTGCCCGCCGGTCCTGTACGTGTCATCGTTGGGGCGATGGGCGAGCACCGGCCCGACTACGGGCCACGCGGCTACCTGCCGGACCGCGCCGCACGGCGGGCGCGCAAGATCGTGCTGCGCGAGCAGCTGGGGGTTGGCTGGGTGGTGGCCTCGGTCCTGGCCGGCGTCCTGCTGCTCGCGACCGGGGCCGCCTACCTGTGGTGGCAGTCCGGGCCCCCCGGCGCGCCCTACGCGGCGGTCGGGGCGCTGGACGAGCTGCCCGCCGGGCACGCGGTGCGCACGACCGTGGACGGGACCGACCTGCTGCTGGTCCGCGCCGGCGGTCGGCCGCACGCCCTCGCCGCGCCCCTGGAGGCGGTGGAATTCTGCCCTGCGAGCGGACACCTCGAGTCCGCCGCGGGTGGGGTCTGGGCGCTCGACGGGCAGCGCCTCGACGCCGCGGAGGGCTCGCTCGCGCGCTTCGCCGCGCTCGTGCACCAGGGCACCGTCTACGTCGACGCATCCGCTCCCGAGCCCCCCGTGCCGCCCGCCGACCGGGACGTGGAGCCGGCCTGCGAGCCCCCGTCGTAGCCGGGTTCCCGGGCCCCGGACGGCAGGCGCGCTGGGGAGCGCTCCCGGCGTCGGGCCCGTCGATCGGCTACCGTTGGAAACCGTCAGGCCGGCGACAAGGTGAACCCTCGACCATGAGCAGCGGCACGCGGCTGGACCACCGGACACCGATCCGCCGACAGCTGAACGAGGCCGCGCGCGCGTTCGTTCGCCCCCGCACCTACGTCGGTGCCGTGCGCGAGCTCGCGCTGTCGGCGTTCCACGTCGCCACCTATCCGCTCGGGGTGGTCCCGACCGCCCAGCCGGTCGAGGTGCCCTTCATCGGTCGCGGCGTCGACCACAACCCAGCCGTGCGCCTCGACCCCGAGACCGCGCACACGCCGATCGTCCTTGTGCACGGCTACATCCACAACCGCAGCGCGTTCCTGGTGATGGCCGCGTCGCTGCGACGCGCAGGCTTCCAGCACGTCCACGGGCTGAACTACAACCCGTTGCGCCACCCCATCCCGACGCTGGCCGAGATGCTCGCGATCGAGGTCGACCGGGTCCTCGGCGCCACCGGTGCGGACCGCTGCATGATCGTCGGCCACTCGATGGGCGGCATGGTCGCGCGCTACTACACCCAGGAGTTCGCCCAGCCCGGCACGATCGACACCGTCATCACCCTCGCGAGCCCGCATCGTGGCACGTACACGGCCCATCTCGGCATCGGTCCCGCCGCCGCGCAGATCAGGCCGGGCACGGCCTTCATGCGCCGGCTGGAGGAGGGTGCCCGGCCGAGCAGCACCCGCTGGCTCTCCTACTACAGCGACCTCGACATCATGGTGACCCCCGCGGTCAGCGCGAAGCTCGTGCACCCCGCCCTGAAGGCCACGAACATCCGCCTGCACAACACCGGCCATCTGTCCCTGCTGCTGTCAGGGGAGGCGCTGCGGTCGATCATCGACCACCTCGCCGACCGCGAGCTCGGTCGACCGGCCGACCTCGACGCCCACCGCGAGGCGCGGCGCGCCCCCAACCCGCGGCTGCGGGTCGTGCGCGGGGGGCAGACCGGGGACGAGGCCGGCTGACACCACCCGGGGGCACGAGCGCGCGTGCCTGCACGGTGGCAAGGGGAGGCAGGATGCAGCGACTGACGGTTCCCGACGCCGCGTGGCTCCTCATCGAGTCCGCCGAGCGGCCGATGCACGTGGGCGGCGTGATGCTGTTCGAGCCGCCGCCAGACGCCGCGGACACCTGGCTGCAGGAGGTCGTCGCCGAGGCGTTGCTCTACCCCGAGGTGCGGCCGCCGATGAACCGCCGGCTCCACCGCCCGTACGGGCTGCTCGGCACGTACGCGTGGGTGGAGGACGAGGTGGACCTGACCTACCACGTCCGGCATCTCGCATTGCCCCAGCCGGGCCGGATCCGGGAGCTGCTGAGCCTCGTGTCACGCATGCACGGTGCGCTGCTCGACCGGCACCGGCCGCTGTGGGAGCTCTACCTCGTCGAGGGCCTGGCCGACGGCCGTGTCGCCCTGTACGGCAAGTTCCACCACAGTCTGCTCGACGGCATCGCGGCGGTGCGCCAGATCCTCGCGGCGTTCAGTCCCGATCCCGACGAACGCGACCTGCCCCCGCCGTGGGCCGCCCGACCGGAGACCGCCCCCCGGCCCCCCCGTCCGATCGTCACGCTGAACCCGGCGACGACCCTGGCCCGCGCCGCTGGCGGCGCGGTCAAGCAGACCACGGCGGCGCTCGGAGCGAGCCGTGCGCTGGGAGGCCAGCTACTCGGACGGCTCCGCGACGCTGTCGAGGCGGTGCCGTTCGAGGCTCCCGACACGATGCTCAACGTGCGCCTGACCGCCTCGCGGCGTGTCGTGGCCCAGTCCTACGCGTTCGAGCGCATCCGCGGGGTCGCCAAGGCCACCGACGCCACCGTGAACGACGTGATGCTCGCGATGTGCGGCGGGGCGCTGCGCGCCTACCTCGCCGCCCACGACGCGCTGCCGGCCCGTCCGCTCATCGCGCTCGTGCCGGTCAACATCCGCGACGACGACACGGACGCGGGCAACGCGATCACGTTCCTGCTCGCGAACCTCGCGACCCATGAGCCCGACCCACTCGACCGACTCGACCGGGTGCGCGCGTCGATGACGGCCGGCAAGGAGCGGCTGGGGTCCATGACGCGGGCGGAGCGGCAGAACTACGGCCTCGCCCTCGCCACCCCCCTCGTGGTTGGCCAGCTCAGCGGCCTGTCGGCCAGGCTGCCGCCGCTGTACAACGTCGTGATCTCCAACGTCCCGGGGCCGGGCCAGGCGCTGTACTGGAACGGCGCCCGCCTCGACGGTCTCTACCCGGTGTCGCTGCTCGCGGACGGCCTGGCGCTGAACATCACCCAGACGAGCTACGCCGGGTCCATGGAGTTCGGCATCACCGCCGACCGCAAGGCCCTGCCGCGCATCCAGCGCCTGATCGACCATCTCGAGGACGAGCTCGCGGCGCTCGAGCGCGCCGCTGGCGTCTGACCACGGC
>SKPY01000396.1 GCA_007119305.1 Nitriliruptorales bacterium | reverse complement strand
CTGCGAGCCGGGGAGGGGATTCGAACCCCTGACCTGCCGCTTACGAGGCGGCTGCTCTGCCGACTGAGCTACCCCGGCGCACTGGGTTGTGCGGTCTGCTCCGCCCCCGCGGCCTGGCGGCCGCCACGCCCGTGCAGAGCCCGGTCCTGCGAGGACACACGGCAGGCGCTTGGTGACGCGAGGACGAGCCGCCAGCGTAGCGCCGCCCCACCTGCAGGGCCAGTCGGCCCATGACGTGGGCTAGGCACCCACGTTCGCGAGCCCGCGGCTTGCCAGTGGTGCGAGTCGAGTCGCGATGCGCGCGCTCCCGGCGTAGCGGCCGGTGTCGATGAACGCCTCCTGCACGACACGGTCGGCGCCGTCGCGGGCCATCATGTTCAGCCCCATGGCGTCAAGGACATCCCTGCTCGGCTCGATGCGCACGACCGTGCAGCCCTGGTTGCGCAGGCGCCGTACCTCACGCTCGAGCCGCCGGTGCACCGGCTGCCGGATGAAGCGGTCCACGCCCGCGGCGGCACCGCCGGCCGCGGACATCGGTGCGATGACGATGACGAGGTCGAGGTCGCGGTCTGCGAGGACGTCTGCATTCGTCGAGGAGTGCACTCCCCCGTCGAAGTACTCCACCCCCCCGACGACGACCGGGCAGAAGTACCCCGGGATGGCACACGAGGCGGCCACCGCCTCCGCCAGCGACGCCCGGGGCGTGCCACCGTTGCCGAAGATCACCCGCTCACCGTCGTCGCGCCGCGCCGCGCACACCCACAGCCCTCCCCGCCAGGCCTCGAGGGTGTCGACGGCCTCCACGTACTCTGCGAGGTCGACCTGGCCGGCAGGTGCCATGGTCGAAGCGAGGGTGCTGAGGCGGACGGTCCAGGGGCGGCGCACGAAGCGCCGGACGAGGTCCGCTGGCGGGAGCCGCCACCCGGACAGCCAGTCCCGCGCGGCCCTGCCCGGGAACTTGGGGCGGCGCATGATGCTCAGCCGCGCGAACGTCTCCTGGCTCTCCACCGACAGGGGTGCGTCCACGGCCCACGCGGACAGGTCGTGCGCCGGCACGCCGAGCCGCAGCAGCGCACCGGTGACCGACCCCGCCGAGGTGCCGACGATGACGTCGGCCGTACGCGGATCCCAGCCGAGATCATGCTCGAGCGCTGCTAGCACACCCGCGTGGTACGCCTGTCCCACGAGGCCGCCGGCTCCGAGCACCAGGCCGGTGCGCATCGTCCCTTCCCATCTGGGGTTGAGTGCCGTTCGCCATCGCATTCCCGGCTGGCCGGGTCCCGAAACCGCGCGCGCGGCTCCCAGACAGCGTTCACAAGCGCACGTTTGACCGCCCGCAGCAGCCGGGAACGCCTGGCGCAGCCAGGCAGGGAGGCCGCCATGACACTCGCCCGCTCATCGGACTCGGGGCCACCGCCCTTGTGGCCCACCGCGCTCTGCGCCGGCGCCGGCGCAGCGACCTGCCCGGTCGCACAGCCCTCGTCACGGGGGGTTCAGCCGGCCTCGGCCTGGCCCTGGCCCGCCGCTTCCTGGACGCCGGCTGCCGGGTGGCCATCTGCGGCCGCGACGAGCAGGCCCCGGAGGGTGCCGCGGGCGAGCTCCGTGCGCGGGGCGGCGAGGCCGCGGGCTTTGCCTGCGATGTCCGTGACCGCGGCGCGGTCGAGGCGCTGGTGCGCGACGTGGCTGCGCGCTTCGGCGGCCCCGACCTGTTGGTGAACAACGCCGGCGTCATCGACCTCGGCGAGGTGACCACCGACGAGCACGCCACGTTCGCGGAGATGCTCGACACGATGTTCTGGGGCGTGGTCAACCCCACCCTCGCGGTGCTGCCGGGGATGCGGGCGCGCGGAGAGGGCCGCATCGCCACCGTCACCTCCATCGGCGGGCGTCTCAGCCCGCCGCACCTCGTGCCCTACGCCTGCGCCAAGCACGCCGCCTACGCCTTCTCCCAGGGCCTGCGCGCCGAGGTCGCCGGCGACAACATCCTGCTCACGACGGTGGTGCCCGGACTCATGCACACCGGCTCGCATCGCGCCGTCCAGGTGCGCGGCGGCCGGTTCGCCGAGTACGCCTGGTTCGCGCTCGCAGGGGCGAACGCGGTGACCGCGACCGACCCGTCGCATGCGGCGGACCGGATCGTGCGTGGCCTCCAGCACGGCGACGCGCAGGTGACCATCGGCTTCGACGCCCAGGTCGTGACCCGCCTCGAGGGGCTGGCGCCGGCGACCACCAGCCGCCTGCTCGCGCTGGTCGGGCGGGCGCTGCCGGACACCGCGACCGCGCCGCCGCAGCGCCAGCCGGGCTGGGCCCTGGAGTCCCCCCTGACGCGCTCAGCACTCACGCGCGCGGGCCGGGAGGCGGCTACCGACCTGCAGGCACACCGCGAGGGACCGGCGCTCGATGAGCCCGACGATCCCCGGCGTCCCTAGCATCACCGCGTGCGCGCACGGTTTGCCGCTCACAGGGCTCGGGTAAGCCGCGCCACCCGCCACCCCGACGCGAAGGGAGACCCTGTGGACGCCATCACCCTGCTCGAGCAGGACCACCGCACCGTCGACGAGCTCTTCGAGCGCTTCGAGCAGACCACCGAGCCCGCGCAGCGCCGTGACCTCGTCGACACCATGATCGAGGAGCTGTCGATCCACGCCGCCATCGAGGAGCAGGAGCTGTACCCGGTCATGCGGCGTGTGCTCGACGCCGAGGACGACGTGGAGCACGCCGAGCACGAGCACGCCGAGGCCAAGGCGATCCTGGCGGTCCTCGCGCAGCTGGACGCGGAGGACGAGCGCTTCGAGCCGCTGGTCAGCGAGCTCAGCGCCGACGTCCGCCACCATGTCGAAGAGGAGGAGGAAGAGCTCTTCCCGAAGCTTCGTGAGGCGGTATCCGAAGAGGAGCTCAACGACCTCGGCCGGCGGCTCGAGCAGGCCAAGGAGCACGCGCCGACGAAGCCGTCCGCCGCCGAGCTCGACGCGCTGTCGCGTGACGAGCTCTACGAGTTCGCCGGCAAGATCGATCTCGCAGGGCGCTCGGACATGACCAAGCAGGAGCTCATGGAAGCGCTGGCCCCCTGACAAGGGAATGCGACCCAAGCGCCAGCGCCGCGGTCGCATTCTCCCTAGATGCGGTTGGGGCAGTCGCGCCAGCGACCGTCATGGAGGTGCCGACACCCGGCCGCTGGCTCAGCCAGGACGAGTAGCCGGCTGTTACCCACCGAATACTCAACATTGGGGATGGCAGGCGCCGCGGTGCTGCATACGCTAGCCGTGCTGGTTGCGGGCGGGGGCAGCGGAGGTGGCCGCCGGGTCATCGGGTCACCAGCCGTCGGGCCACCGACGGCAGGTGGGCCCGGCGGTCCCTCACCCCCCAGTAGCGGCGCACGAACCGCGGGCGGCGGTCCGCAAGGTCCGGCGGCAGCGCCCCCAGCCATCCCTCCAGCAGCCGGTCGGCTTCCGCGAACGCCGCAGCCGACGTTGGCGGCGCCGCGAGCCAGCGCGCCTCCACGGCGTCACGCTCGGCAGCGAACGCCGGGAGCGCAGCCTCGGGGTCACGCAGCGCCGCCCGGTGCAGCCGCTCGTGACGCCACCACAGGCTCGCCTCGTCGAATCGGTCGGTGGGCAGCGGCCCAAGGTCCACCGAGTCGTGCACCGTGACCGGCTTGAAGATCGACGTGCACGGGGCGGCCGTGGCCGTGGCCCACAGCCGCGGCCCGGCGGCCCGCAGCTCGGCAACCCACGACGCGGTGGTCTGCGTACTCGCCAGCAGCCCCCCAGCGTGCACGCACGGTGCCGCCATGGCCCCGTTGGCGAGGGCGTAGTCCGGCGCGAGCCCACCGGTCCCGTGCTCGCGGAGCACCTGCATGAGGGCACCGGGCACGAACGCGCGCGCAGCACCGTCCTCGGTGAGCGCCTGCCGGGTGCGGCATGCCGACACGCGGGACCGCAGGCGGTCGCTGTGGCGCTGCGCGAAGCCCTCGATCGTCAGCCCGTTGCTGATGCTGCGAGCGCCGGCCTCGACCCGCTCCACCGCCCACCGCGTGCCCGCGGTCTCGAGCACGAACGCGCCCCGGTGATCGGCCACCAGGAAGCTGTTGTGGTAGGTGAACGAACGTCGCTCGTGGCCGCAGCCGCCCCCCTGCCCGTAGCGTTCGAGCAGGTCCGTGAGCGTGGCCACGCCAGCCTCGGCCGTCGCGGCGCGCTCGAGAGCCAGGCGCACCAGGTCCATGCCGGTCAGGCCGCGCTCGGCGTAGGGCTCGCGCGTGAACACGGCCTCGTTGCCGATGACCACCCCGTACTCGTTCGCGCCCATCTCCGCCCCCCACATCCAGTAGGGGCGGCTGATCAACACGGCGTTCGTCGCGGGGACGTCGTCGATCTCGATCCAGGTGCAGCGCACCGTCGCGCCGCGGGCGGACGTGCGGGGCGGGTGCCACTCCAGCACCTGGGCCTCGTTGGGGTCGCGATCGGAGTTCTTCGCGAACAGGACGCGGTCTGGCCGCACGACCACCATGGTGTCGCACATGCGCCAAGCCTACGCCAAGCCCGAGACGGTGGTGTCAGCCGCGCCGCGCGAGCGCCAGGGCGGACAGCTGCAGGAAGAGCGCTTCGAGCGCCAGCGTCTGCTGCACGTTGCGCTCGAGCAGCTCCCGGGTGGCGAGGACGAGGTCGATGGCCTTGATGATGCCTGCCGGTCCGAGGGCGGCGGCGTCCGCGCGCAGCCCGTCTGGGTCGTCGCGGTGGATCGCCTCCGCCACCTCCGCCCCGGACGACACGAGCAGGCAGTCCCGCAACCAGACGAGCAGGTCGTCGAGCACGGTGGCCACGACCTTGGTGCGCGCCTCGCGGACCTCCCGGGTCGTGCGTTCCTCGAGCTCCTTGGCCACGCCGCGCGGCACCTCGTCGCCGTAGCGTACCGCCAGGTCGGCGAGCTGCGCTGCGCCCGCCGCTTCGATCCCGGCGGTCCAGCGCTCGACCTCGGACGGCGCCTCCCCGCGCTTGGACCGGCCGGCGACGGCGTACGCGGCGACGAGGGCGAAGCCCTGCCCGTCGGCGCGCAGCCGCCGCAGCAGCTCGCGGTGCGCCCGCAGGTCATCGAAGCCGCTGGGTCGCGCCGGGCGCTTGACCTTGCCCGCCGCGGTCGTCTCCGCGGGCTCCGCAGGCACCGCCAGCCGCTCCAGCGTGGCCGGTGAGCCGAGCGCGACGCGCACCGCCAGCGCCCGCTCGGCGGGGTCGTCGATGCCCAGCCGCAGCGCTTCGGCGTCGAGCTCGTCCGGCCCCCAGGCCACCAACCGCAGCGTCCGGCAGCGCGAGAGAATCGTGTCGGGCAGCTCGTCCGGGTCGGCGATGTCGAGCACCCAGACGACGTGCGGGGGTGGCTCCTCGAGGCCCTTCAGGAAGGCGTTGGCGCTCGCGTCGTTCATCCGGTCCGCGTCGCGCACGTGCAGCACCTGCCACCGCCCCTCCGCCGGCGTGCGGCTGGCTGCCCGCAGCCACCGCTCACGCACGTCGTCGACGCGGTGGAAGGCACCGGTCGCGGTGAACTCCAGGTACGCGCCGTACGCGCCTCGGGAGCAGCGCTCGCAGACCTGGCAGGTGCCGCACGGCTCCCCGGGGGCTGCTGGCGCGGGGCAGTTCAGGGCGGCGGCGAGCGCACGGGCCGCCTGCGCCTGACCGACGCCAGGCGGCCCCACGAGCGCCCACGCGTGGCCGACCTCGGCG
>SKPY01000494.1 GCA_007119305.1 Nitriliruptorales bacterium | reverse complement strand
CGGCGTATGCGCTGAAGGGCACGCTGCTGGAGGTGTGCTCATGCGGGATGCTGTGCCCGTGCTTCATCGGTCGCCTGGCAGCTGCACGTCGTCGCGATGATGTTGTCCTCCTCGCTGCCGGTCGTGCACCTGTTCAACCGCGCCTCGGCCGACCAGCCGCGACCCCAGGCGACGCGCACAGCGTTCCTGGCCGGCTACCTCGCCGTGGTGGACCGTCTTCGGGATCGTCCTGCTGCTCGGCGACGCAATCGTGCACGACCTCGTGCACCTCTTGCCGTGGCTGCAGCAACACTACCGGCGCGAAGTTCGGGAAGCGTTCTCGCTCGGCCGCCGTCACGGCCTCGGCTGCTGCTAGGCGCTCATGCTCGTGATGTTCAGCGTTGGCATCGCCAACCTCGCATGGATGCCGCCCTTCACGCTGCTCATGCTCTACGAGAAAGCCGGACGCAGCAGCGTTCTCTCCAGGCTCGCTCACCGCATCCGTAGCCGGGCGCGGTGATCGCCTGCCTGACTTCGCCGACGCCCATCTCGTGGGCTTCGGCTGAGCTCTCCGGTGTCGGCGTCGTGGCGTCATCCGATCGACGCATCGACCGGATGCCCTCGCTACATCGTCTCGAACCCTGACGCACGTTTCCGCGGAAGCGCGCTCCGGCTCGTCGGCCAGCGCCGCCGAGGGGACGGCCGCGCCCGGAGTATCGCGCCACGCGGGGCGCTGCCGAACTTGGCATGGCGGGCGACGGACGTCAGCATGCTGGGAGAAGCCCCGTATCGGTTATGAGAGGTGGCGTGGTGTCCGTGACGTTGTCGATCCTCGACCTCGCCGAGGTCCGGCGCGATGAGTCCGTCGCCGAGGCGCTCGCCGCCAGCGTGCGCCTCGCCCAGCACGCGGAGGCGTGGGGCTACCGGCGGGTCTGGTACGCGGAGCATCACAACATCCCCACGATCGCATCGGCGGCGACGAGCGTGCTCGTCGCCCACGTCGCCGCCCACACCCACTCGATCCGGGTCGGGGCGGGGGGAGTGATGCTGCCCAACCACGCCCCGCTCGTCATCGCCGAGCAGTTCGGCACGCTCGAGACGCTGCACCCCGGCCGCATCGATCTCGGCCTGGGCCGCGCGCCGGGCACCGATCAGCACACCCTCCGGGCCTTGCGGCGGACTCCCGCGGCCGCCGACCGCTTCCCCGACGACGTGCTCGAGCTGCAGGGCTACCTCACCGGCGAGTCGCGCGTGTCCGGCGTCAACGCGATCCCAGGCGCGGGGACCAACGTGCCGCTGTACATCCTCGGCTCGTCGCTCTTCGGCGCGCGGCTTGCGGCGGCGCTCGGCCTGCCCTACGCCTTCGCGTCGCACTTCGCCCCGCAGGCGCTCGAGGCGGCGGTGGCCGCCTACCGACGCGAGTTCCGATCCTCCGCGCAGCTCGAGCGCCCCCATGTGATCGCCGGGGTCAACGTCATCGCCGCGGACACGAGGGACGCGGCGGGCGAGCAGCTCGCGGCGGCGAAGCGTCGCCGCGCGCGCTTGCTGTTCGGTCGAGGCCGCAGGCTGACGCGGGTCGAGGCCGACGCGATCCTCGCCTCGCCCACTGGGGCGCCTGCCCTCGAGATGCTCCGGTACACGGCCGTCGGCACGGCGAGCGAGGTCGCCGCCTACCTCGACTGGTTCGCTGAGCACGCCGACGCCGACGAGCTCATCCTCGCCGCAGCCGCCCCGGACAAGGCCGCCAAGCTGCGCTGCCTCGAGCTCGTGGCCGACGCCTGCGGACTCGCGCCGGCCGCCTGACGAAGGCGCCATCGACTGCGGCAGAGCGAGTGCGCGGTCGGGCGGCTCCCGGGCATCCCCGCGGCGCCTCCTGGCAACGCTGGAGGACGGCCAGGAGACGGAGGCCTTGGATGCTCGAGCGCTTCGATCGCTTCGCTCGGTCGGTTGCGGAGGACACGCCCCCAGACCGCGAGCGCTACCTCGACTTCCTGCGCGTGGCGGCGATCCTCGTCGTGGTGCTGGGCCACTGGCTCGCGCGGGTGGTGATCGAACCGGACGGCGAGCTCGTGGCAGCCCACGCGCTGGAGACCATCCCGGGCAGCCGCTGGATCAGCTGGCTGGCGCAGGTCATGCCGCTGTTCTTCATCGTCGGGGGCCTGCTCAACCTGCAGTCGTGGTGCCGGGCCCGCGAGCGCGGCACGAGCGGCGTGGCCTGGGTGCGCAACCGGGCCCGGCGGCTTCTCCGGCCGCTCGTCCCGCTCCTGCTCGTGTGGGTCGCCGTCTCGGCCGCGCTCCGGCCGACCGGCCGCGAGGACGCACTGCTGTTCGACATCGAGACCGCGATCGTTCCCGTCTGGTTCCTCGGCGCTTACCTCGTCGTGACAGCGTTCACGCCGGTGCTTGCCGACCGTCGCCCCGTCCCGGTCTTGCTCGGCTGCCTGGCCGGGACGGTCGTCGTCGACTGGCTGCGCTTCGGGCCTGTGGGGGAGCTGGGGTGGGTGCCCGTGGTCGAGGGTGTGCCGGTGTTCGCCGGGGCGAATTCCCTGTTCGTGTGGGTGGCCGTGCACCAGCTCGGGTGCTGGTGGCGCGACGGGCGGGTGCTGCACGGTCGTCGCGCGCAGCTGGTGCTGTGACGCGGTCGATGGGCTTGCCATCGCGGTCCGTCAACTCGACCTCCACTGCCCAACCCGTTGCTACGTTCCTGCGGTTGAACGGATGCTCAACATTGCTGTCTGTTGTGTCGAGAATCACCGGACATGATCGGAGGGGAGGCCATTGGGGCCGGGGACCTCAGCGGCGGCCGAGCGGGAACGCAGCTTGCAGGAGGCGGAGGCGCATGTGCGCGCCGCTGCCGAGGCGCGCCGGCGTGCCGCCGGGTTCGGCGTGGCCGCGGACACCGAACCGCTGACTGCGCAGGCGCTTGCCTCCCTCGAGCCTCACGGCTTCGTCTTGCTGCACGACCGGCGCTGGCCGGGAACGCGCCGCGCGAACCTCGACCACCTCGCGGTTGGGCCCGGTGGCGTCTTCGTGATCGACACGAAGGCGTGGCAGGGCACCATCCGGGTCGACGCGGGGTCGCTTCTCTGCGATGACGAGCCCCGTGACGAGGAGGTGGACAAGGTCCTGCGCCAGGCACAGGCGGTCGAGGCCGTCGTGGAGGTCCTCGGTCTCGCCCCGCTCGAGGTCGTGCCGGTGCTCTGCTTCGTCCGCCAAGGCGACGTCGAGGAGCGGATCGGGCGCGTGAGGCTGCTGGCGCTCGCCGCGCTCCAGCGCGCAGCCGTGCGTCGCGGTGGGCGCCTGAAGCCCGATCAGGTCGGGCGGGTCGTCGCCCAGCTCGAGGCGGAGTGCCCGCCGGCGGAGGGCCTGCGGCTTCCGGCTCCGCCGATCGCCCCGCCCGTCGCCGTTCCCCGCCCCAAGGTCAAGGCCAGCGCCCAGGAGCGGCTGTTCTCCGATCAGCAGCTGCGGATGGAGGCGCTGGAAGCCGCCCGCCGGCGCCCGATCGAGGAGTGGATGGCGTTCCTGCACCCCGAGCAGGTCAAGATGGTGCGCCGCAGCTTCAACGGGCCCTGCCGTATCCGGGGCCCGGTCGGCACCGGCAAGACCGTCGTCGGGCTGCACCGCGCCGCCTATCTCGCGGCGACGCGCCCGGGGCCGCTGCTGTTCACCACGTTTGTGCGGACGCTGCCGACCGTGCTGCGTGAGCTCTACCGCCGTATGGCCCCCGATACCGTCCATCGGGTGGAGTTCACCGGGTTGCACCGCTGGGCGAAGACGCTGCTCGACGATCGGGGGATCCCGGCGCGAGGCAGCCCCGACGACACTCACCGGGCTTTCGATCGCGCCTATGCGCCCTGGCCCGGACGGCACGAGCTCGAGACCCCCGAGACCTCCTACCAGTACTGGAAGGAGGAAGTTCACGACGTCATCAAGGGGCGGGGACTCGCGACGTTCGATGAGTACGTCGACCTTCGGCGCGTCGGCCGCAAGGTCCGGCTGACCCAGGACCAGCGCGGCCTCGTGTGGGACCTCGTGGTCGCCTACAACGACGAGCTGCGCTGCAACGGCATCTGTGACGCGAACGACATCCTCGCGATGGCGCTGCGCACCGTCGCGGACGACCAGCCGCAGCCGGGCTACGTCGCGGTCGTGGCCGACGAGGTACAGGACCTCAACCTGCTCGGCGTCAAGCTGCTCCACTGCCTCGTCGGCGACGCCCGAGACGGGCTGACCCTGATCGGCGACGGGCAGCAGGCGATCTACCCCGGCGGGTACACCCTCGCCGAGGCGGGGATCTCCGTCGCGGGTCGCGGCGCGGTGCTGAGCGTGAACTACCGCAACACCCAGGCGGTGCTCGACTACGCCGTCGAGCTCGTCGCCGACGACGACTTCGAGGACCTGTCCGCGGAGCTCGAACGTGGCCGCCGGGAGGTCGAGATCGTCCGGGACGGCCCGGCGCCGATCGTCGTGGAACCGGCTACGGGGGCGGAGCACGACCGGCTGCTCCTCAGCGCCATCCGCAACGCCGTCGGCGAGGGCGGGCGGCTTGGCGACATGGCGGTGCTCGCGCCGACGAGGACGCTGGTGAACCGCTACCGCAAGGTCCTGCGGGAGGCGAGCGTCGCACAGGTCTCGCTCGAGGACTACGACGGGATCGCCTCCGACGCGGTCAAGGTGGGCACGTTCAAGCGCGCGAAGGGCTTGGAGTTCGCCCGGGTCTTCCTGCCACAGGTGGCCCTACCTGAACGCAGCCACGAGGTCGATCCCGCGCAGGCCGAGCGCCTCGAGCGAGATCGCCGCGAGTACTTCGTCGCGATGACCCGTGCGCGGGATGTGCTCTGGGTCGGCTACGCCCCTGCCGACATACAGCGGTATCACCGAGCATCCGGCGGCGGTTCGCGGCCGTAGGACACAGGCGGCTCGGCGGCTCGCGGAACGGCGTCGGTGACGAGTGTGAGCTCGATGGGGCGCCGGCCGGTCACCGCCACGGTCGGCAGCTGCGCCAGCAGCGCGCACACCGCGCTGGAGCGCTTGACGTTGAGCCCGTCACCGGCGAGCAGGTAGCGGTTCGTCAGCCGCCCGTTCGCCACGAGGTAGTCCCAGGCGATGTTGAACATCCACGCCGGCACGAGCTCCGCGCCGCGGCCGCGCTCGCGGCTGCGCGTCGTCTCGATCCACACCCCGGAAGGGGTGAGCTCCACGATGCGGTTGGGCTTGCGCTCCACCACGGTCGGCACGGTCATCCCTGCGGTGAGGACTGCTCGGAGCTCCGCCCACAGGTCCGGCGCGAACACGTCGACGGACTCGGCCGGGACCTCGGCCGTCCAGGGCAGCACGGCGGGATGCGCCCACCAGCCCTCGGCGACCGCCCGCAGCTGCGCGAGCGCGGCCAACTCCGCGTGCCCCGACAGCGCCACCGCGACCTCGACGTTGCGCAGCAGGCCGCTGGTGAGGTTCGCCGAGCCCACGAGCGCGCGCACGTCGTCGCCGTGCCGGCCGAGGTAGAGCTTGGGGTGGTAGGTGCCGCGCGGCAGGTTCAGCACCCGCACGTCCGCGCCGAGGGCAGCTGCCCGGTCCAGCGCTGCGGCGGTCGTGCCGCCGAAGACCGTGGTCGAGAGCAGCCGCACCCGCGTGCCGGCGCGCTCGAGCGCCGGCGCGATGAGGTTCACGCCGGCCTCGTTGGCGAACGCCACGCACAGCAGCGCCTCGTCCGCGCCATCGACGGTCTCCCGCACGGCCTGCAGCAGGCCGTCGGGGG
>SKPY01000210.1 GCA_007119305.1 Nitriliruptorales bacterium | reverse complement strand
CGCTTCGCGCTGCCACGGCTCGTCGTGCACAACGCCGCTGCGGCCGCGCTCGTCGTCGCCGTGGCCGGCTCCCGCCTCAGCGGCGCGGACCTGTCCGCGCTCACGCTGGCCGGTCTCGTCCTGCTCGGCGCGAGCGTGCTCGGTCACGTGCTGCTGGGGGCGCGGGCCGTCACCGCGGCCCGCGGCTCATGACCACCTGCGTGCGTGCGCGGGACACCGTGGGTGCTCGGGTCAGCGCGCCGGCAGGGGCGGGGGTTCACCGCGGACGACCATGACGGTGCACTGCGCGTGGTCGATGCACTTCTGGCTTACCGAGCCCAGCAGGAGCTTCGCGAACCCGCCCAGGCCACGCGAACCGACCACCAGCAGCTGGGCGTCCGCGGCCGCGCGCATGAGGTGCTCGGCCGCTTCGCGTCCGCGGATGAGGTGCTGGTCGACCGTGACACCTTCAGCCAGCTCACCCGCGGCCTGCACGGCCTCGTTGATGACCCTGCCGGCACGCTGCTTGGCGGAGGCGATCACCTCGTCGATGAGCTCGGGATGGCCCACGGCGCTGTCGGGTACGTCGGGCAGGGTGTAGGTGTAGACGTGGACGGCTTCGACGTCGGCGTCGTAGAAGCGCGCCTGGGACAGCGCCCAGCGCAGCGCCCGGTGGGACTCCGGCGAGCCGTCGACGCCCACGACGATCTTGGACATGCCGTCTCCTTCGTTCGGCCCGTTGCACACCGCGCGTCGTCGTGTCCGATGGTCCGACCCCTGGACGCGCGAGGGTGCGGGCCACCGGCACCTCGATGGTGCGCTTGGTGCAGTCAGCCGTGCCAGGCGCGAAGGGCTCGACGCCCAAGGCCGTTCGGCCCATCAGGGGGCGCGACCGGTGCCCGGACGCCGGCCGCTGCAGCGTACGCGGTGCGCTGCGGACCGGCGTACGTGCCGTTCGGCCCGTGCGGCGGGGGCCTAACGGCCCTGGGCCGCGCTCGACGGCCCTGGGATGCTGCACCCAGTCGGGACACGGGGCCGATCACCCCGTCACCTCGGTCCGAGAGAGGAGCGCTCAGGGCCTCTGGCATGACACCCGGGATAGGCGTGCGACCGAGGACGAACGCCCGGCAACCTGAGAAGGAACCGGCAAGGCCTCTGCGGCGCGACTGCGAAGACCCCCGCGGAGGCCTTGCTCACGTCGGCCAGGCCGACCGCGCGACAGCGGGGACGTGCCAGCTCGGCGCGCGGGCGGTTGCGCGGGCCGGGGCTTGACAACGAGCGGGGTCATGCCCACATGCTGTGGATCTGGCGCCATGTGCACTCCCGCCCCACCGGAAAGGGGGGCTGCGTGGCCCACGGCACTGCGATCGGTTGCGTCCTGCAGGTCACGGTCTACGGGCCGGAACGGCGGGACTTCGAAGGCGACGTGCTGGCGGCCCTCGAGAGGGCGGGGTTTGCCATCAGCGTGGAGGGGCTCCGCCGACCTGAGGCCGGCCGTCTCGCGATCAGCTTCGCCCTGGTCGCGGCGGCCTCGCCTGCGGTTGCGACCCGCCAGGTTGCCGAGGCGCTCGTGGCTGCAGGCGTGACCGAGGCGGTCGTCGGCGAGCGGTAGGGCGTGGGTTGTCCCTCAGGTGTGCTCGACCTGCCGCAGGATGGCATCGGAGCCGGGGAAGAACAGGCTGACGTGGTCGTCTTCCACCCAGCGCACCAGGTACGGGGGCGCGCCATCCTCACCGCGGACCTCGAGGATCACGGCGTTGCGGTCCGGGTCGCCCACGCGGTGCCCCTTGACGATGAGCCGATCTCCAACCTGTGCGCGCATCGTTGTCACCCTCCGAGTCGGCGATCACGGTTACTAGCAGCAGCGTGCCCTGGATCGAGCGCGCATAGCACGGGCTGATGGTCACCCGAAGGGCGGGCCGGACGACCCGAGGCCGGGCCTTGAGGCCCGCGCAGCTGGCGGAACCGTCGAACCGAACACGTGTCAGCGCCTGCCGATGCGGGCATCAGGGGCCTCAGCCCTACGAGCACAGGAGACCGCAATGCCAGAGACGATCGAGAAGAGCGTGGAGACCGAGCGCCCGGTGACCACCGTGTACAACCAGTGGACCCTGTTCGAGGGGTTCCCGCGGTTCATGGACGGAGTCGAGCGGGTCGAGCAGGTCGACGACCGCAGGCTGCGCTGGACGGTGGACATCGCCGGCGTCGATCGCGAGTTCGAGGCCGAGATCACCGAGCAGACACCCGATCAGGTCATCGAGTGGCGTGCTGTCGGTGACACGACCCATGACGGGCGTGTCACCTTCGAGGCGCTCGGGCCGAGCCGGACGCGCGTGCACCTGCGCTTCCAGCACGACCCGTCAGGGCTCGTGGAGAAGGCCGGACACCTGCTCGGCGCGGTGGAGCGGCGCGTCGAGGGCGACCTCGAGCGCTTCAAGGAGTTCATCGAGGAGCGCGGTGTCGAGGAGGGCGGCTGGCGCGGCGAGCTCTAGCGCCAGCTCCGAAGCTGCGCGGGGCCCGGGAGAAGCCGGACCCCGCGCAGCTGCCTAGCGGCCCGGGGGTTTGGCCGCGAGGATGGCGTAGCCGTAGGTGCCGAACGCGCGGGCCTTGTCCTCACCCCCGGCACCGGCGAAGGTGTCGACGGGCTGTCCGAAGGTGACGCCGGTGAACCCGGCCTGCTCGATGACCGCCTGCCACCCTGCACACGGCAGGGCACCGGCGATTCAGGCCGTCCACAAGTCGACGTCGCGCTGCGCCTCCTCGGGCACCGGCTGCTCCACGCAGATGTCGCTGACCTGCAGCCGCCCGCCCGGCCGCAGGACCCGGAACAGCTCGTTGTAGGCCGCGAGCTTGTCGGGCACGAGGTTCAGCACGCCGTTGGAGATCACGAGATCGGCCCAGCCGTCCTCGACGGGCAGCTCCTCGGCGACACCTTCGCGGAAGTCGACGTGGTCGTAGCCCGCCTCGGCGGCGGCGGCGCGGGCGCGGGCGAGCATCGCGGGGTTGATGTCCACGCCGACGGCCGCCCCCGACGGACTCACGGCGCTGGCCGCGATGAGGGTGTCCGTGCCGGCGCCCGAGCCGATGTCGACGACCCGCTCGCCCGCGCCGGGCAGCCCCCAGGTGAAGACGTTGGCCACCCCCGCGAAGGCCTCGACCGCGGTGGCCGGGAGGTCGGCGATGATCTCGGCGGGGTAGCCGAGGTGGTCCAGCGCCTTGCGTCCGGTGTGGAAGTGGTGCTCGGCGTCGGGCCGTTCGGCGACCTCCTGATACTTGAGGCGGATCTCGTTGCGCAGGTGCTCGACGTCTACCGGCGTACCTACACCCATCAGCGTGCTCCTTCCGTCGTGTCCTCTACCTGCATGGACGCCCGGCGGCGCGGTCTCATTGCATCACTGCACGAAACAGTCCATGCAGACGATGCGTAGCGGCTCCACGCCCGTGTTGACGATCGCATGCGGTTCGGTCGGGTTCACCGAGAAGACGTCGCCGGGCTGCATCAGGTCGGCGCGCTCGTCGAGCTGGAGGGCGCCGGCGCCGCTGACGACCACGCCTTCGTGCGCGTGCGGGTGGGTGTGGTACGGCGTGGCGCCGTGGGGCTCGACTTCCAGCACCTTCAGCTCGACGTCCTCGACGTCCTTCAGGTGGCGGATCGTGACGCCCGGGACCTCGGCGGCAGCCGGCGCGATGTCCGCCAGGCGCTTCGTCCCGCTGGCCGTCGCGAGGCCGTCGCGCCGGCCGGCGGGCGATGCAGCGGCTGGCTTGGTCGCGTGCACGATCACGCCGACGGCGACGCGCTCTGCGGCTGCGTCGGGGATGAGGCGGCGCATGAGGTCGATGATCTCGGGCGTGAACAGGGGATACAGGGCGACGTCGTCGAGGCCGAAGGGCGTGTGCGCGCTCAGCGCGATGTCGACCAGGCCGGCACGCTCGAGCTTGCGCGCCAGCACCCGCTCGGACACCGCACCGGCGATGCAGCCGGCCCATGCCGCTCCGCTGGCGAGCACCTCCGGGGGCAGGTCGTCCTCGACGGTGAGGTCGGCCACGCACAGCCGCCCCCCGGGGCGCAGCACCCGCGCGACCTCGGCGAGCGCGCGGCTCTTGCGGGGCGACAGGTTCAGCACCCCGTTGGAGATCACGACGTCGACCGAAGCGTCCGGCAGCGGGATGGCCTCCATCTCGCCGTGCAGGAACTCGCACCAGGGCGCGGTGCCGCTGTCCTGCGCCGTCGCGCGGGCCCGTTCGCACATCTCGGGCAGCATGTCGAGGCCCACCACACGCCCCCCAGGGCCTACCCGGTGGGCTGCGAGGACCGTGTCGAGCCCGCCGCCGCAGCCGACGTCGAGCACGACCTCGCCGGGTTGCAGCCCGGCGTGGCGTACCGGGTTGCCGACACCCAGCGCCCAGGCGATCGCCGCCTCGGGCGCCGCGGCCAGCTCCTCGGCCGAGTACAGCTGCTCGGCCACGGCCCGTCCGGCCCCCGCGGGGATCGCCCGGTACGCGCTGCGCACCAGGTCCCGGACCTCCTCCTGGAACAGCAGATCGTCGCCCGTGCGTGCGCTCATCGGCTCGCTCCTGTGTCGCTTGCGGGGTCGTCCAGCCCGTCGATGAACCGCTGCAGGCGCGCGTGGACGTCCTCGGGCATCTCGCCGCCGGAGCGTCTGCGCAGCAGCCGGCGCAGCTCCCGCGCGAAGCCCAGCTCGCCGCAGCAGCGCAGGCACAGCGCGAGATGCGCCTCGACCGCCTCGTGATCGGGCTCGTCCAGCCCGCGGTCGAGGAACTCCCACATGCGCCGGACCGCCTCGATGCAGCCGACCTGGCTGGTCACGGCGACCCCCTCCTCGTGTCGTGGTGGTCGCGGCGGGCCTGGCCGTCCAGCAGCCCCGACTCCTCGGCGTAGCGCCACAGCTCGCGTTCGAAGCGCTGCCGGCCGCGGTGGAGCTGGGACAGGACGGTGCCGAGGGGTTGCTCGAGCAGCTCGGTGAGCTCCCCGGGCGAGAAGCCCTCCACGTAGCGCAGCACGAGCGGCGCCCGGTACCGGGGGGGCAGCCGCTCCAGCACCACGTGCACGTCGTGTTCGGAGAACGCCCCGAGGAAGTCGACGTGGAGGGTGTCGGAGTAGGGGAAGGGGTCCTCCTCCGCCAGCCTGCGGTACAGGGAGAACTGCTCCTCGGTGTCGACGGGCACCTCGTCCGGTGCGCGGTCCTGCATGCGCAGGCGGTCACGCCACACGTTGGTCAGGATCACCCGCAGCCACTTGCCGCCGGCGCGGACGTCGCGCAGCGAGCCGAACGAGCGGCACGCGCGCAGCAGCGCCTCCTGCACGAGATCCTCGGCGTCGGCGCCCGCCAGCCGCCGCGCGAGCACGTAGAGGCCGGGCAGCTCGTCCGAGGCGAGCTGCTGCAGCTTCGTCCGCTCGCTCGTCCGCAGTGCTCTCGTCCTCCCGCTCGCCGCGCTCAGGCGCCGGCTCGCACCTCATCGTCGCACACCGGCCACCGGCGGTGACCGCATCCTCGCATGGACAAAGACGACGCCGGTGGCCGCCTCATTGCACCCGGCCGCCCGACGGGTCGCGCCGCGCCCCGGCTTGACAGCCTGCTGGCGCCGACGACAGGATACTGGAATGAGCCAGCTGAGGGCCCTGCGCGCCCGCCGCGGGCTGACGCAGGCCGAGCTCGCGGCGCGCGCCGGGGTGAGCCGCCAGCTCGTGAGCGCGGTCGAGGCCGGCCGCCACGTTCCCCGCGTCGATGCCGCCGTGGGCCTTG
>SKPY01000510.1 GCA_007119305.1 Nitriliruptorales bacterium | reverse complement strand
GTCCAGGGCTTCGGGTCCATGGGTGGCGGCAGCGCGCTCGAGCTCGCGCGACGCGGGGTGCGGATCGTGGCGGTCGCCGACGTCGACGGCGTCATCGCCAACGCCGCCGGCCTCGACGTGCCCGCCCTGCTCGCCGCCCGCGACCCGCACGGCACGATCGACCGGCGGGCGCTGCGTCCCGGCGACGAGCAGCTGCCCGGGGACGCGTGGATCGGCCTCGACGTCGACGTGCTCGTGCCCGCCGCGGTCGCCTATGTGCTCGACGCCGACACGTGCGGCGCCGTGCGGGCCCGCCTCGTCGTCGAGGCGGCCAACATCCCGACCACCCCCGACGCCGAGGCCCGCCTCGCCGAACGCGGCGTCACGGTCCTGCCCGACTTCGTCGCGAACTCCTCGGCGAACGCGTGGTGGTGGTGGACGCTGTTCGGCGACGTGGAGCCGACCGCCGACAGCGCGTGCCGGCTCATCACGACGCACCTGCGTGAGCTCACCGGGCGCGTGCTCGACCGGGCCGCCGGCGAGGGCCTCACCCCGCGGGCGGCCGCGACCCGCATCGCCGAGCTCAACCTCGCCCTGGTCACCGGCGAGCTCACCCGCTGACCCCCTGCCGCCCACCTTTGCGCCGTCGGGCCTGCCCGGGCGCGGTCACGCGCTGAGCCGCCGGGCTTGCCCGGGCGCGGTCACGCGATGAGCCGCCGGGCCTCCTCGGCGAGGTCGGCGACCACCCGCCCGTAGCGCTCCACCGCCGCGTCGACCTCGCCGTAGGCGCCGGCGAGCGTGCGGGCGTAGACGCCTTCGAGGATCGCCGCGATCCGCCAGTAGGCGAACGCCACGTAGAAGTCGAGGTCGGCCTCGACCTGCCTGGCTGCGCGGTAGCGGTCCACGAGCTCAGCCCGGCTGGCAAAGCCCGGCTCCAGCGTCGCGGCATCGCCGAGGGGGACCACGTGGTCGTCGGGCTCGGCCCAGTACACGAGCAGCATGCCGACGTCGGCGAGCGGGTCGCCGAGCGTGCACAGCTCCCAGTCGAGCACGGCCCGTACGTCGCCGTGCGGCGACAGGATCGCGTTGTCGAGGCGGAAGTCGCCGTGGACGATGCGGGCCGGGCCCTGCTCGGGGACCTGGGCGGCGAGTGCGGCGTGCGCCTCGTCCATCGCCGGCAGGTCGCGGGTCTTCTGCGCCTCCCACTGCGCGTGCCAGCGCTTGAGCTGGCGCTCGATGTAGCGCTCCCTGCGGGCGAGGTCGCCGAGGCCGACCGCGTCGGGGTCGACCCCGTGCAGGGCGACGAGGGTGTCCACGAGGTTCAGCCCCGTCGCGTGGCGTGCCGGCTCCGCCAGCGGGTCTGCTGACGCGCGGTCGCGGACGACGAGCCCGTCGACGTGCTCCATCACGTAGAACTCCGCCCCGGTGACCGCTTCGTCGGCGCAGTGGCCGAGCATGCGCGGCACGGGCACGGCGGTGTCGGCCAGCGCCGCCTGGATGCGGTGCTCGCGGGCCATGTCGTGCGCGGACGGCAGGGTGCTGTGCAGCGGCGGGCGGCGCAGCACCACGCGGCGTCCGGCGGCGTCGCGCACGGAGAACGTGAGGTTCGAGCGGCCACCGGCCACCCGCTCGTAGACGAACGGGGGGACCAGCCCGTCGACGTGCGCGACCAGCCAGCGCTCCAGCCCGGCCGCGTCGATCCCGGCCGGGGTGGGCTCGTCACCTTCCAGGTCTGTGTCCAGGGCCATGAGCGTAGCGCAGGGCGCGCGGACAATTCGTAACACCCGGGTGTTACGAATTGTCCGCGCGCCGTTGGCGTCCTAGCGGCGCGGCCGGCCCAGCCAGGCGGCGTCCGCGCCGCGCCGGCTAGAAGGCCCGCTCGTCGAGCTCCATGACGTCGAGCGTCGAGCTCTCGAGGACCGCACGGCGGGCCGCCAGCTGCGGCAGCACCGTGCGCACGAACCAGCGGGCAGCGGCGACCTTGCCCTGGTAGAAGGCGCGGTCGGCCTCGTCGACGTCGCCGTCGAGCGCGCTCAGGGCCACCTCGGCCTGGCGCAGGATGAGCCAGCCGCACACGAGCTCGGACAGCGAGAACAGGAACGACGTCGTGTTCAGCCCGATGAGGTAGAGGTCCTCACCGAGGAAGCCGACCATCGCGCCGAGCATCCCCTGGACGTCGTCGAGCGCCTTGCCGAGCAGCTGCCGCTCGGCGGCGAGCTCGCCGTTGCCGGCCTCGCCCTTGGCGAACTCCGCGATCTGGTCGAGCAGCTTGGTGAGCGTGGCGCCCTGGTCGCGGCCGACCTTGCGGAAGAACAGGTCCATGCCCTGGATGCCGGTCGTGCCCTCGTAGAGGGTGTCGATCTTGGCGTCCCGGATGTACTGCTCGAGCGGGTAGTCGCGGGTGTAGCCCGAGCCGCCGAACACCTGCAGCGCGACCGCGAGGAGCTCGTAGCTCTTCTCCGAGCCGTAGCCCTTCACCATCGGCAGCAGCAGGTCGTTGAGCTTGATGACCTCCTCGTCGTCGGGGCGCAGGCGGATGCGGTCCTGGATCGAGGCGGTGTAGAACACGAGCGCGCGCATGGCCTCGACGTGCGCCTTGCAGTCCATCAGCATCCGGCGGACGTCTGGGTGGCGGATGATCTCCACGCGCGGGGCCGACTTGTCTGCAGCGTGCTTGAGGTCCGGGCCCTGCACGCGGACCTTCGCGTACTCCAACGCGTTGGCGTAGCCGGTCGACAGGGTCTCGATCGCCTTCGTGCCGACGAGCATGCGGGCGTACTCGATGACCTTGAACATCTGGCGGATGCCGTCGTGCGTCTCGCCCACGAGCACGCCGCGCGCGTCCTCGAAGGTGAGCTCGCAGGTGGAGCTCGCCTTCAGCCCCATCTTGTCCTCGACGTTCGTGACGGTGACCGGGTTGCGCTCACCGAGGGTGCCGTCCGCCTCGTACCAGTACTTCGGCACGATGAACAGCGACAGGCCCTTGGTGCCCGGCTCGGCGCCTTCGGGGCGGGCGAGGACGAGGTGGACGACGTTGTCGGGCCAGTCGAAGTCGCCGTCGGTGATGAAGCGCTTGACGCCGCTGAGCGACCAGGTGCCGTCGCCGTTGTCGACCGCCTTGCTGCGGCCGGCGCCGACGTCGCTGCCGGCGTCGGGCTCGGTGAGCACCATCGTGGCGCCCCACTGCTGGTCGACCCAGGGGCGGATCCAGCGCTCGCGCTGCTCGTCGGTGACGAGCTCGTCGGCGATCGCGGCGAAGAACGGGCCGGCGCAGTACATCAGCGCGGCCGCGTTGCCGCCGAGCAGCAGCGACGACGCGGCCCAGGCGAGCGACGGGGGACAGCCGAACCCGCCGAGGTGCTCGGGCAGGTTGAGCGCGCCCCAGCCACCCTGGAAGTAGGCGTCGAGCGCCCGGTTGATCCCCTCGGGCACCGTGACGTTGCCCTCGTCGTCGAGCTGCAGGGGCGTGCGGTCGCCCTCGACGAAGCTGTCGGCGAAGGGACCTGTGGCGAGGCGCTCGACCTCGGACAGCACCCCGCGGGCGGTGTCGGCGTCCATCTGCGCGAACGGCCCACGACCGACGCGCTCGTCGAGGCCGAACACCTCGAACAGGTTGAACTCGATGTCGCGGAGGTTGGGGATGTAGTGGGCCATCGCTCGCTCCCTTGCCGGTGTTACTGGCCGGTAAGTTACCGTACGGTAATGTTACCCGTCGGTAACCCCCCGACGCAACTGACTCGCTCGCGCGCGGTCGGGGCGGCATCATCGTCCCGCCGGCAGCGCGCCCGGGACCAGGGCCGCGCTGCCCGGTGGCGAGGGGACGAGGGTCCCGTGGCGCAGCAGCGACCCCAGGAGGCGCACGATGTTCGACTCGATCTACCGGCCCGGCCTGCTCGACGGCCAGGTGGTGCTCGTGACCGGCGGGGGGACCGGCATCGGCCGCTGCAGCGCGCACGAGGTGGCCGCGCTCGGCGCGACGGCCGTCGTCGCCGGCCGGCGCGAGGAGCCGCTGCGCGCGACCGTCGCCGAGATCGCCGAGGCCGGCGGACAGGCCGACTGGTGCCCGCTCGACATCCGCGACGAGGCGGCGGTCGAGGCCGCGGTGGGCGGCGTCGTCGAGCGCCACGGCCGCCTGGACGGGCTCGTGAACAACGCCGGCGGGCAGTTCCCGGCCCCGGCCGAGGCCATCAGCCCGAACGGCTGGCGCAGCGTGATCGACCTGAACCTGAACGGCACGTTCCTCGTCACGCGCGCGGCCTTCCGCGCATGGATGGGGGAGCACGGCGGCGCGATCGTGTCGATCGCCGCCGACATGTGGAACGGGTTCGCCTTCATGAGCCACACCGGAGCGGCACGGGCCGGCGTGGTCAACCTGACCAAGACCCTCGCGGTCGAGTGGGCCGGGCGGGGGGTGCGCGTCAACGCGGTCGCGCCCGGCACGATCTACTCCAGCGGCATGGACTCCTACGACGAGGACGTCCAGCGGCTCGCGGCCGACAACGCGCGCAAGGTCCCCGCCGGGCGGGTCGGCACGGAGAGCGAGGTGAGCGCTGCGGTGGTCTACCTGCTGTCGCCGGCGGCGGCGTTCACCACCGGCGCGACGCTGCGGGTCGACGGGGGCTCGAGCCTGCTCAAGGAGCCGGTCCTGCCGCTCGGCGCCGGCGCGTCCACGGGCGCCTTCGACGGCTTCCACCTCGCCCGCGAGGTGCCGCCCGCCTGGTCAGGCGAGGCCGGCTGAGCCCGCACCCACTCGCCGGGCGGGGGGTCCGGTATGCTGTGGCGTAACGCCCACGCCCGGGGTGCACGGCGGGGGTGCACGGGTGGGCGACGCGAGGAGAGGCGGCATGGGCGGGTTCCCGGTTCCGGGCGGCGGCGGGGGCGTCGCGGCGGAGCTGCTCCTGCCGGCGGCGTTCGTAGCGGCCGTGCTCGTCGCCTTCGCCCTGGGCTACGGGCGTCCGCTGCTGCAACGCCGCCAGGCGCACCGCAAACGGCAGGCGCTCGAGCTGCATGCCCGGCAGCACGGCTGGCGCTTTGCGCCCGGCGACGACGAGCGCGTCAACGCCTTCGAGCCCGACTTCGCTCTCCTGCGGGGGGTGCGCGGCGAGTACGGGCGGGTGGAGGGCGAGGGCTCGGTCGAGCTCGACCGCGAGGACGGCAGGTTCAAGCTGTCGGTGCGCGACGATCTGCCCGAGCGCGCGCGCCGGCGCATGCAGCGGCGCTGCCGCAACGTCGTCGACCTCGAGCGCGACGGCATCGCGCTGACGTTCCTCGACCTGTTCTGGGTCGAGCACAGCCGCTCGCACGACGGCGACGTCAGCCGGGAGCACACGCACCGCCGGCAGCGCGGCATCGCGCTCGCCCGCCTCCCCGTCGCGCTGCCGCACCTGCGGGTGTGGCCGCGCGGACCCCTGGCCCGGGTCTTCCGGGAGGTCGGCCTGGCACGCGTCGTGTCGGGCCGGGACGACGTCGACCGCAACCTGCTCGTGCTGTCCGCCGAGCCCGAGGCGGCCGCTGCGTTGCTCGCCTCGCCGGCTGCGGACGTGCTCGCCGAGGCCGACTTCCTGTGCTGGGAGGTCTCCCCGCGGCGCGGCCACGTGCTGCTCGTCGACCAGCCCAGGGTGTGGGCCCTCGACGACTACGAGCGCCTCGCCGAGGTGATCGCGCGGTTCGTCGCTGCGGCGCCGGCCCACCTGCTGCGCCCCCGCGACGACCACGGCGAGGCGACGCGCCAGGCCCCGACCGCGGGCTAGCGCTGCGGTGCCGGGTCGGTGACGCCGGCGAGGGTGGGCAG
>SKPY01000435.1 GCA_007119305.1 Nitriliruptorales bacterium | reverse complement strand
GATTGTGCTTATGCAGCACATTCGTGATCGCCGCCGTCAACGTCGTCTTCCCATGGTCAATATGACCAATCGTGCCAATGTTCAAATGCGGCTTCGTCCGCTCGAACTTCTTCTTGGCCATCGCTTCTGCTCCTCTTCGAATGTGCGTCTTCCGGCTGGGCCGTTACAGCGGTCATTCGCCTCTCACCTTGGCGACGATCTCCTCGGCGATGCTGTCGGGGACCTGCTCGTAGCCGGCGAACTGCATCGTGTACGTGGCTCGCCCCTGCGTCTTCGAGCGCAGGTCGGTCGCGTACCCGAACATCTCGGACAGCGGGACACGCGCGGTGATGACCTGCGAGTTGCCCCGCGCGCCCATCTGACCGACCCTGCCCCGGCGGCCTGAGAGGTCGCCGATCACGTCACCCATGTAGTCCTCGGGGGTGACGACCTCGACGTCCATGATCGGCTCGAGCAGGACGACACCGGCCTTCCTCGCGGCCTCCTTGAGCGCCATCGACCCGGCGATCTTGAACGACATCTCGCTCGAGTCCACCTCGTGGTAGGACCCGTCGGTGAGGACCGCCCGGATGTCCACCAGCGGGTAGCCGGCGAGCACGCCGCCCCCCATCGCCTCGCGGATGCCCGCATCCACCGAGGGGATGAAGTCCTTGGGGATGGCACCGCCAGTAACCTTGTTGACGAACTCGTAGCCGCCGGTCTCCCCGGTGGGGGTGCCCTCCTCGTCGAGGACCTCGCGGGGCTCGTCCGCGAGCTCGCCGGTGGGCTCGAGGGTGATCTCGACCTCCGCGAACTGTCCGGAGCCGCCCGTCTGGCGCTTGAAGCGCAGCAGGTGGTCGACGACCGGCCGCTTGATCGTCTCGCGGTAGGCGACCTGCGGCCTGCCGACGTTGGCGTCCACCTTGAACTCGCGGAGCAGGCGGTCGACGAGCACCTCGAGGTGCAGCTCGCCCATCCCACCGATGATCGTCTGCCCGGTCTCGTCGTCGGTGTGGACCGTGAAGGTCGGGTCCTCCTCGGACAGCTTCTGCAGCGACTCCCCGAGCTTCTGCTGGTCAGCCTTGGTCTTCGGTTCGATCGCGATGTGGATGACCGGCGCGGGGAAGTCCATCGTCTCGAGCAGCACCGGGCTGCCGGGATCGCACAGGGTGTCGCCGGTGGACGTGTGCTTGAGCCCGACCGCCGCCAGGATGTCACCGCAGAAGGCCGTCTCGACGTCCTCGCGGTGGTTGGCGTGCATGCGCAGCAGCCTGCCGAAGCGCTCCTTCTTGTCCTTGGTGGGGTTGATGATCTGCTGGCCCTGATCCACCGTGCCCGAGTACACGCGGAAGTACGTCAGCCTGCCGACATAGGGGTCGGTCTGGATCTTGAAGGCGAGGGCGCTGAACGGCTCGTCCTCGTTCGCCTTGCGCTCCATCGGCTCGCCGGTCTTGATGTCGACACCCTGCACCGGGGGGACGTCCTCGGGGCTGGGCAAGAACGCGACCACCGCGTCGAGCAGCAGCTGGACGCCCTTGTTCTTGAAGGCGCTGCCGCACAGCACGGGGGTGAAGTCGCCCTTGAGCGTGCCGGTGCGGATCGCGGCCACGAGGTCCTCGCGGGAGAGCTCCTCGTCACCGAGGTACTTCTCGAGCAGGGTCTCGTCGGTCTCGGCCACGCGCTCGAGGAGCTGGAGGCGCTGCTGCTCGGCCTCCTCGGCGATCTCGTCCGGCACGTCGATGTCGGACCACTTGGTGCCCAGCTCGTCGACATCGACGTCCCAGACGCGGGCCTTCATGTCGATCAGGTCGACGACCCCGCGGAAGTCCCGCTCCGAGCCGACGGGGATCTGCAGGGGCAGCGGCGCGGCGCCGAGGCGTTCCTCGATGGAGGCGACCGCGGCGTGGTAGTCGGCGCCGACCCGGTCCATCTTGTTGATGAAGCACAGGCGCGGCACTCCGTACTTGTCGGCCTGGCGCCACACCGTCTCGGACTGCGGCTCGACCCCCGAGACCGCGTCGAAGACCGCGACCGCACCATCGAGCACGCGCAGTGAGCGCTCCACCTCGACCGTGAAGTCCACGTGGCCGGGAGTGTCGATGATGTTGATGTTGTGGCCGTCCCACACCGCGTAGGTGGCCGCCGACGTGATCGTGATACCGCGCTCTTGCTCCTGGACCATCCAGTCCATCACGGCGGCGCCGTCGTGGACCTCCCCGATCTTGTAGGACCGGCCGGTGTAGTACAGGATCCGCTCGGTCGTCGTGGTCTTGCCCGCGTCGATATGCGCCATGATCCCGATGTTGCGGATCAGGTGCAGCGGGATGTCTCGCTTCGCCATCGCTTCAGCTCAGTCCTTGGAACCTGGGCGGCAGGGCCCTGCGGGCACTACCAGCGGTAGTGCGCGAAGGCCTTGTTGGCCTCGGCCATCTTGTGGGTGTCTTCCCGGCGCTTGACTGCCGCGCCGGTGTTGTTGGACGCGTCCAGGATCTCGTTCGCCAGCCGGTCGGCCATCGTCGGCTCCCGCCGCTGGCGTGAGAACATCACCATCCACCGCAGCGCGAGGGTGGTGCCCCGGCCCTGGCGGACCTCGATCGGCACCTGGTAGGTGGCCCCGCCGACGCGGCGGGACTTCACCTCGAGCGCGGGCTTCACGTTGTCCAGCGCCTTCTTGAAGGTCTGCACCGGGTCGGTGCCGGTCTTGCCCGCCACCTGGTCGAAGGCGTCATAGACGATGCGCTCTGCCTGCGCGCGCTTGCCGTCCAGCATCACCTTGTTGATGAGCTGGGTGACGAGCTGGTTGTCATGCCGGGGATCAGGCGACAGCTTGCGCTTCGGCGCGGGACCCTTGCGCGTCATCTCTTGCGTCCTCCCGCTTCGTGACCGGCGGTCATCGGTTCCTAGCCTTCCTTCTTGGCGCCGTACTTCGAACGCGCCTGCTGGCGGCCGGCGACGCCTGAGGCGTCGAGCGCGGCGCGTATCACCTTGTAGCGCACACCGGGGAGGTCCTTCACACGCCCACCCCGGACGAGCACGATCGAGTGCTCCTGCAGGTTGTGGCCCTCGCCCGGGATGTAGGCGGTGACCTCGATGCCCGACGTGAGGCGCACGCGGCAGACCTTGCGCAGCGCCGAGTTCGGCTTCTTGGGCGTCGTCGTGTACACGCGGGTGCACACGCCGCGTCGCTGCGGCGACCCCTTCAGCGCGGGGGTCTTGGCCTTCTCCGCCTTGGCCCTGCGGGCGTTGCGGACCAGTTGCTGGATCGTTGGCATGGCGTTGGCTTCCTGTGCGTGTTGCGCGAGCCAAGGGTCGGCTCGGTCCACGGGGTCGGGCGTTTCAGGCCTGGCGCATCGGCGTGCGCGGGTGCCGTGTGCGGTCAGGACTCGTTGCTCGTCGTGCCGGGCGCAACGCTGCGCGCGGGGCACGACACGTTGCGGCGCGCCACCCTCGCAGTCCCGCGCGGCGGGGTGCGGGTAGCGACCGACATCAAAGCGCCCGGACTTGACCGGGCGCGGACCCCTACGAGAGTAGGGCGGCCGACCAGCCATGTCAACCTGACCGCTGGCCCGAAGGGCGGGCCGCGGCGTGCCTCGCGGCCCCGAGCCTGCGCACGCTCCGCGCCGCCCCGCAGCACTCGAGCCATGCGACGCCCCGCAGCCGGCCTGGCCTGCGGGGCGCGGGACGTGCCGGTGCTAGTAGCCCTGCTCGCCCATCCGCCAGCCCTCGTCCTCCTCGGTGTAGGAGAAGTCGTCGCCGAAGCGGTCGAGCAGGTCGGCAGGCAGGACCTGCTCGGGCATCTCCGTCGGGAGGGGACGCACCGCGCGGTAGCGGCGCATCCCGGTCCCGGCCGGGATGAGCTTGCCGATGATCACGTTCTCCTTCAGGCCGAGCAGCGAGTCGCGCTTGCCCTCGATGGCCGCCTCCGTGAGCACCCGGGTCGTCTCCTGGAACGACGCCGCGGACAGCCACGACTCGGTCGCGAGCGACGCCTTCGTGATCCCCATGAGGATCTGGCGTCCGTGGGCGGGCTGACCGCCGTCGTCGACGACCCGGCGGTTCTCGTCGGTGAAGCGCTGCCGGTCGACGAGCTCGCCGGGCAGGAAGTCGGTGTCGCCGGGCTCGATGATCGTCACGCGCTTGAGCATCTGGCGGACGATCAGCTCGATGTGCTTGTCGTGGATCGACACGCCCTGCGAGCGGTAGACCTCCTGCACCTCGTTCACGAGCAGGCGCTGGGTTTCGCGCGCGCCGAGCACCTCGAGCATGTCGTGCGGGTCGATCGAGCCGTCGGTGAGCTGCTGGCCGACCTTGACCGTGTCGCCGTCGGCGACCCTGAGCCGCCGGGTGCGGGGCACGGTGGTGGACCACGAGTCGTCGCCGGCGTCGATGGTCAGCACCACACCCTTCTCGGTCTGCTCGAGGCCGACGGTTCCCGACAGGTGCGCGATCTCGGCCTTGCCCTTCGGGCTGCGCGCCTCGAACAGCTCGACGACACGCGGCAGGCCGTGGGTGATGTCCTCCCCGGCCACGCCGCCGGTGTGGAAGGTCCGCATCGTGAGCTGCGTGCCTGGCTCGCCGATGGACTGGGCGGCGATGATGCCGACCGCCTCGCCGACCTGCACGCTGGCACCCTCCGCCAGCGCGCGGCCGTAGCACAGTGCGCACACACCGTTCTTGGTCTCGCAGTTGAGCACCGTGCGCACGCGCACGACGCGGTCCTCGTCGCTCGGCTGCGCCTCGAGCGGCTCACCCGACTCCGGTTCGACGCCCCGGACGAGCACCGCCCGCAGCAGGCGGATCTCCTCGTCCGCCACGCGGGTGCCGGCCTTGAGCAGGTGCTTGCGGCTGCCCGGCCACGTCACCGTCTCGGCGAGCACCCGGCCGTACAGCGTCTGCGAGTCGCGCTCGCCCACGACGACGACGATGCCACGCTCGGTGCCGCAGTCGTCCTCGCGGATGATGAGGTCCTGGGCGATGTCGACGAGCCGGCGCGTCAGGTAGCCGGAGTCGGCCGTGCGCAGCGCGGTGTCCGCAAGGCCCTTGCGGGCGCCGTGCGTCGAGATGAAGTACTCCAGCACGGACAGGCCCTCGCGGAAGTTCGACTTGATCGGCCGCTCGATGATCTCACCGCGCGGGTTGGCCACCAGACCGCGCATGCCGGCGATCTGGCGCAGCTGCGTCATGTTCCCGCGGGCGCCCGAGTTGGCCATCATGAAGATCGGGTTCAAGCGGTCGAAGTTGCCTTCCATCGCATGGGCGACCTTGTTCGTCGCCTCGGTCCAGATCTCCACGAGCTCCTGGCGCCGCTCGTCGTCGGTGATGACGCCCTTGCGGTACTGCAGCTCGATCTTGCGCGCGTGCTCGTCGCTGTTGCCCAGGATCTCGGGCTTCTCAGGCGGCGCGTCGATGTCAGCGATCGACACCGTCACGCCGGCGCGCGTCGCCCACTCGAACCCGATGTTCTTCAGGGCGTCGAGCACCTTGGCGGTTTCGTAGCGGGGCAGGGTGTCAGCGCAGCGGTTGACGATGTCCGCGGCATCACGCTTGGTCACGAGCTGGTTCACGTACGGCATCGAGGCCGGGATGATCTCGTTGAACAGCACCCGACCCGGGGTGGTCAGCACCCGCACGCCGCGGCTGCTCGTCACGATCCCGTCGACGACCTCGTCGTCCTCGTGGGGTTCGCCGAAGATCTCGTCGACGTGCACGGCGCGGTCGCGCACCCGCACGAGGATCCACTCCTGCAGGCCGACCTCGCGCAGGTCGCGCGCCATGACGACCTCCGCGGAGCTGCCATAGGCCTTCAT
>SKPY01000369.1 GCA_007119305.1 Nitriliruptorales bacterium | reverse complement strand
TCTCCTGTGCGTGGCCCCAACGGGCCCAGCGTGGCGGCAGCGCGGGCGCGTGAGAAGGGACATCAGGCCTGCCGTTTGCGGGCCACCGGGCCGCTACCCCGGGCGGGCGGGCGTGCCGCGGGGTGCGTCTGCCGGGCGCCGGCGGCCTTGCGGGCCATGCCCAGCGTCGGCAGCACGAGCGTGCCCGGCGGGGTCTCCAGCTTGACCTCCCCGCAGCGCGGGCAGAGCACCCGGTTGCGCGCGCCAGCAGCGTCCGCGGGCTGCGACTGTGGTTCGCTCATGCTGCGGACCTTAGCGCGTCGGGCCTGCTCACCGCGGCCGCCGACGCCCGGCCGACGCACGCCGGGGCATGCCTGCCCCCCACCGGGGCAGCGGCCAGCTAGCCTGCAACGGGCAGGACGGATGTCCCTTCTCAGGCGCCCAGTCTGCCGCCACGCTGGTCTTGGCGGGGCCACGGACAGGGAGGCGAGCGATGCGGATCGGGGTGCTGGGCGGGTGCGGGGCGATGGGCTCGCGGACCGTAGAGGTGCTCGCGGCGCGCGACGAGGTCGACGAGGTCGTCGTGCTCGATCAGGACAGCGCAGGCGGACAGCGGCTGCGGGCGGCGACCGGCGCGACGTTCCGGCAGGTGGACGCCACACAGCGCAGCGGACTCGTCGCCGCGCTGCGCGGGCTCGACGCGGTCGCGAGCGCGCTCGGGCCGTTCTACCGCTTCGAGCGGCCGCTGGCGGAGGCCGCGCTGGAGGCGGGGGTGGCCTACGCCTCGATCTGCGACGACCACGACGCGACCGCTGCCGTGCTCGAGCTCGACGACGCCGCGCGTGAGCGCGGCGTGCCGCTCCTGACCGGCTGCGGCTGGACGCCGGGGCTCACCAACCTGGCCGCGCGCCGCATCCACGACGAGCTCGGTGGCCTCGACGCCGTGCGGGTCTTCTGGGCAGGGGCTGCCTCCGACGCCAGCGGACACGCGGTCGTGCTGCACACCCTGCACGTGTTCAGCGGGCACGTGCCCGCCGTGCGCGACGGTCTGACCGAGCAGGTGCTCGCCGGCAGCGCCCGGGAGCCGGTGGTGTTCCCCGAGCCGATCGGGACCGTGCAAACCTGCGCCGTCGGGCATCCCGAACCCGTGACGCTGCCGCGCTTCCTGCCGGGGTTGCGGCGCGTCGAGCTCAAGGGCGGGCTGGTCGAGGCCCACCTGAACGTGCTCGCACGCGCGGTCGTGCGGGCCCGGCTCACCCGGACCGAGGTCCGCCGGGAGCGGCTCACGCGGGTCCTGGAGCCACTCCTGCCGACCCTCGAGCGCCTGGGCCAGCCCACTCCGGCGGTCTCGGCCTGGCGCGTCGACGGCGCCCATGCCGGGACCCCGCGCAGCTACTGGGGGCTCGGGCGGATGCGCGATCTGACCGGCGTGCCCCTCGCGGTCGCGGCGCTGCTGCTCGCCCGCGGCGAGCTCGACCAGCCCGGCGTGCACGCCCCGGAGGCCGACACCGTGCCGCACGCCCGCATCTGGGAGCTGCTCGGCGAGCACGCGATCACCGCGGAGCGCCCGGGCGCCCGCTGAGGGCCCGCCCATCCCGGCCGGGCGCCCGTCGCCGCAGCCGTCACCACGGGGGCTCGGCGCTGCTCACCCCCAGCGCGCGGAGCAGGAACGCCAGGACGTCCGCGCGCTCCTCGATCAGCACGCGCGTCGGCTTGCCGAGCCCGTGGCCGGCACGCGTCTCCACCCGGATCAGCGTGGGCCGCTGCGGGTCTCCGACACCGCCCTGGGCGGCCTGCAGCGCTGCGGCGAGCTTGTAGGAGTGCGCAGGCACGACGCGGTCGTCGTGATCGCCGGTGGTGATGAGCAGCGCCGGGTAGCGCTGCCCGGAACGGACGTTGTGCAGCGGCGAGTACGCGTGCAGCCAGCCGAACGCCTCGGGATCGGCGGGGTCGCCGAAGTCGCTGCGCCAGGCCCAGCCGATCGTGAACTGGTCGAAGCGCAGCATGTCGAGCACGCCGACCTCGGGCACGGCCGCGCCGAACAGGTCCGGGCGCTGGGTGACGCAGGCGCCGGCGAGCAGCCCGCCGTTGGAGCCGCCGGAGATGGCGAGCCGGTCGGGGCGGGTCCAGCCGGCAGCGACCAGCCACTGGGCGCAGGCGAGCGCGTCGTCGAAGACGTGCTGCTTGTGCGCGAGGCGGCCGTCGTCGTGCCACGCCTTGCCGTACTCGCCGCCGCCGCGCAGGTTCGGCACGGCGAGCAGCCCGCCACGCTCGACCCAGGCGAGCCACCACACGCGGAACATCGGCGTGACCGGGATCTGGAAGCCGCCGTAGCCCCACAGCAGCGTGGGCACGTCGCCGGTCGGCTCGACGTCGGCCCGGCGCACGCAGAACATCGGCACGCGCACGCCGTCGTGCTCGACGAAGACCTGCTCGGTGGTGAACGCGTCCTGGTCCACGTCGAGGCCGGGCGGCCGCACGAGCGCGGTGCTGCGCCCCGCGAGGTCGTGGCGGTAGACGGCGGAGGGCTGTGTGAACGACGTGAACGTGAAGAACAGGACCGGGTCGTCGGGGCGGGCCGACAGCTGCTCGACCGCGCCGAGGTCGGGCAGCGTGACCTCGCCGTCGGGGGTGCCGTCGAGGCGCACCCGCTCCATGCGGTGTCGGGCGTGGTGCATGAACACGACGACGAGCCGTGCGTCGGACAGGTCGAAGCCGTCGTCCGTGCGCCGGCCGCCGACGAGGACCGCGTGCTCGAGCGTGTCGACGGGGTGCTCGGCGACGACCTCCTTCCAGCCCTCCCGGGCGGGGTCACGGACGTCGATGGCGATGATGCGGCCCCGCTCGGCGTCGAGGTCGGTGCGGAAGTAGAACACCGGGCCGTCGTTGCCGAGGAAGCCGTAGGCGGCGTCGCCGTCGGGCAACAGCTCGACCATCGGGCCGTCGATCACGCCGCCCTCCAGGTCGCGGTAGAAGACCCGGTTGTTCGGGTCGGTGCCGTGGCTCGCATGCACGACGAGGTAGCGCCCGTCCTCGGTGACGTGCGGCGCGAACAGCCACTCCGGCTGATCGGGGCGCTCGTAGACGACCTCGTCGGCGTCCTGAGCGGTGCCGAGCCGGTGCAGCCGCAGCCGGTGGCCGCGGTTGGTCTGCTCGTAGGCCTCGCCCTCCGGCGGCTCGTCATAGCCGCCGTAGACGAACCCCGAGCCGTCGGGCAGCCAGGCCGCGCCGGCGAACTTGCTCCAGCGCACCTCGTCACCGGTGTCCTGGCCCGTCGCGATGTCGCGCACCCGCCAGGTCATCCAGTCGCTGCCGGCCTCGGCCAGGGCGTAGGCGTACCACTGCGCCGCGCGGTCCGCAGCCCCCGACACGAGCGAGATCGTGCCGTCGTCGGACAGCGCGTTCGGGTCGATCAGCACGTCCCAGGCCGCGGCGTCGTCGGGCTGCGCGCCGGCGGCGGTGACATAGAGCACGTCCTGGTTCTGCAGCCCGGAGTTGCGCGCGCAGAACCAGCGGTCGCCGCGCCGGGCTGGGGCGCTCTCGCGCGGGTGGTCCCACAGCTCGGCGAGCCGCTCGCGCAGCTCCTCGCGGGCTTCGACCTCGCCGAGCCAGCCCTGCGTCACCGCGTTCTGCGCCTCGATCCACCGGCGCACCTCGGGGGCGTCGAGATCCTCGAGCCAGCGGTAGGGGTCCGCGACCTTCGTGCCGTGGTAGTCGTCGACGACGTCGACGGTGGACGTGTCGGGGTAGCGAATGGCAGTCATGCCCGCCACCGTAGCCGACCGGAGCGACGCTTCTCGCCGCCCGGTTCCCGACAACCGGCCCGGGTCAGGCGGGTGACGATCCGGCCGGGACCCCCAGGGACGTCCGGTGCGCGTAGAGGTCACGGATGCAGCACACCTCGGCCCCGTGATGGAGCATCTCGCGGTTGATGTGGAGCACGAGCGCGGCGAACGGGTGCTCCGCGTACGGTCCCTCGGCGAGGCCGCACGGCCTCGCGAGGCCCTCGTCGCCGAGCGCGGCGACCCCCTCCTTCCACGCGTCGTAGGCGTCCGCGACGAACTCGAGCCCCTCGGCGGCGCTGCCAGGCCAGTCCACGTCGTCGAAGGTGAAGGCGCCGTCGCCGAAGTGGTTGCGGGCGCGCATGCCGAGCACGCCCGACCCGATGTGCGCCAGCCGCCAGGCGATCGTGGTGAACGGCGCCGGCGTGGGTGCATCGTCCATGTTGCGCGCGTGGTCCATCTCGAAGCGGCCGTCGTCGGTCCTGCGGACGTTCCAGCACCCAGCTACCGGCTCCCAGAAGTACTCCTCGTCGGTCAGGCCCCGCATGCGCGGCCGGAAGTGGTGGACCATGTACCAGTCGAGCTGCTCGAGCAGCTCGTGGTTCCAGGTGATCGTCATCGGTGCGCTCCTCGTCGTCATTGGATGCAGAACTCGTTGCCCTCGGGGTCGGCCAGCACGTCGTGGTACTCCGGCCACGGGCCCCAGTGCGGTGCGGTCGCACGGTACCGGTGGTTGTGGCCAGAACGTGTCCGCTCGGACTGCGATGCTGCACGGCATGACCGAGACCCCCGCCGCCCGCCTGCTCGCGCTGCTCGAGCTCCTCCAGGCCCGCCCGTCCGCCAGCGGGGCGGAGCTCGCCGAGGCGCTGGGGGTCACGCCCCGCAGCCTGCGCCGCTACATCCAGCGGCTTGTGGACCTCGGCATCCCGGTGGACAGCGAACGCGGGCCCTACGGCGGGTACCGGCTGCGGCCCGGCTACCGCCTGCCGCCGCTCATGCTGAGCCCGGACGAGGCGGTGGCCGTGACGCTGGGGCTGCTCATGGCCGGGCGCCTCGGCGTGCGCACGGCGGAGCAGGCCGCCACGAGCGCACTGGCCAAGCTGCAGCGGGTCCTGCCCGACGCGGTGCGCGGGCGCGTGCGCGCGCTGGAGGGCGCGCTCGACGCGGTCCCCCCGACTGCGCGTGCTGCTGCGGTCGACCCCGACACCCTGAGCGCGCTGGCCACCGCAGCCGACAGCGCGCACGAGGTGACGCTCGTCCATCACGCCGCCGACGGCGGCGAGACACGACGCCTGGTGAACCCCTATGGCGTCGTGTTCCACGCCGGCCGCTGGTACCTCGTCGGCCACGACCACCTGCGTGACGACCTGCGCACCTTCAGGGTCGACCGGATCCGCTCGGTCACCCCAGGCGGCGGGCGGTTCGCACGCCCAGCGGACTTCGACGCGGTCACCCACCTCGTCCGCTCGCTCGCGGGGGTGCCGTACGAATGGGACGTCGAAGTGGTCCTGCACACCACGCTCGACGTCGCCCGCCGGCTCGTCCCGCCCACGGTCGGCACGCTCGAGGCCCATCCCGACGGGGCGCTGCTGCGCATCGGCGCCGTGTCGCCCGACTGGGCGGCCCGCCACCTCACCGCCCTCGGTGTGGCGTTCACCGTCCGCAGGCCCGACGAGCTGCGGGCGGCCCTGCGGCGGCTCGCCGACGAGCTGCGCGCAACGGCCGACGCCTGAGCCCCCGTCCGGGTGGGCGGGTTTGTGGCCGCGAGGCGGCGGCAACGATCGCGCACCGTGCCCCCTGCCGAGCCTGATCCCGGCCTGCCAGACGAGCCTGACCAGCTCGACCGGACCCGCGGGCCCGTCAGCGACGAGGCGCGCGACGGGCCGGGCCTGTCCCCCCGCCTGCGGCGTGTCGTCGGCGTCCTCGGCGCGCTCGTGCTGCTGCTCGCGCTCGTCGCCCTGGCCGCGCCGCTGCTGGCCGGGCCGGTGGTGGGCCTCGTCGTGCGTGCGGTCGACGTCGAACCGGAGGCGGCCGACGTT
>SKPY01000090.1 GCA_007119305.1 Nitriliruptorales bacterium | reverse complement strand
CCCCGGCCGAGGGCGGCCGTCCCGGGCGCTGGGCGCCGGCGACCAGCGTGTCGTCGATCCCCTCGAGGCCCAGCAGGTCGTGGGCGAGCAGCGCCGGTACGTGGTCGGCGGCCGCACCGAGGTCGGCGTGGGCGATCACGACCACCGCACGGTGCGCCGGCCGGGGCCGTAGCCGCACCGTCGCGCCCACCACGACCGCGCAGGTGCCCTCGGTGCCCACCAGCGCCCGGGCCACGTGGAGATGGTCTGCACCCAGCAGCTGGTCGAGGTGGTAGCCCGACACCCGCCGAGGCAGGTCCGGGATCCGCCCGGCCAGCGGCCCGACGCGCTCCCGCAGCCCGAGCAGCCCCGCGAACAGCCGCCCGACCCGGTCGTCACGTGCCGCGCGGGCGGCCGCGTCGGCCAGGTCGTGGCGTCCCACCTCGACGGGGGTGCCGTCGGCCAGCAGCAGGTCCAGTGCCTCGACGTTGTGCATCGTGCGGCCGGTGGCCAGCGAGTGCACGCCGCAGGCGTCGTTGCCGATCATGCCGCCGAGCGTGCAGCGGTCGTGGGTGGACGGGTCGGGGCCGAACATCAGCCCGTGGCCGGCGACGGCGGCCTGGAGACGGTCGAGCACCACGCCCGGCTCGACCCGGACCGTCGCGGTGCCGGGATCCACCTCGAGAATCGCGTCGAGGTGGGCCGAGCAGTCCAGCACCACGCCGGCGCTCGCCGCCTGGCCGGCCAGCGATGTGCCGGCGCCGCGGGACACCACCGGCACGCCCGCCTCGCGGCAGTGCGCCAGGGTCGCGGCGATGTCGTCGACGTGACGGGGCAGGACCACCCCGGCGGGCACGTGCCGGTAGTTGGACGCGTCGGTGGCGTACAGGTGGCGGCTGCCCGGATCGAAGCGCACGTCGCCGTCGAGCTCGCGGCGCAGGGCGAAGGCCAGCTGCTGGGCGGCGTCGAAGCCGGGCAGGCGCGTCGTCGCCATTCAGGCGCCCCACGCGGCGAGCTCGCGCGCGCCCACCTCGCGGCCGAGCTCCAGGCGACGCCGGGCGAGCTCGGGCGAGAAGTCCAGCGACCCGCCGAGGTCCAGGCCGGTGGGCTCGATGACGAGCAGGTCCACCTCCCGGCGGTCGGTGCGGTCGGGCTGCGCGCGGCTGAGCTCGTTGATCAGCCGGGCCTGGCGGAGATCGGCGGCCAGGGAGTGGCCGAGCACGTTGTCGATGAGCAGCCCGATCGTGTCCGCCAGCGACTCCGGGCGTGGGGCCGGCCGCTGCCGGGTCGAGGTGGTGACCACGATCACGGCATCCGGCTCGTGGGCCATGGCCGGCGCGAGCGGGGTGTTGGCCACCAGGCCGCCGTCCCACCACTGGGTGTCGTCGAAGCGGGCCGGTCGGAACGCCAGCGGGATCGAGGCGCTGGCCAGCAGGTGGTCGACGCGCAGCGCCACCTCGCGGTAGGTGGGCGAGCGCCGGTGCTCGGGAGGCAGGCGGTTGGTGAAGCGGACGAGCTCCCCCGAGGGCTTGTCGATCGCGGAGACGGTGACGGCCAGGTCGTCGCCGACCTCGACGTGATCGCCGCCGAGCGCGCGCTCCAGGGTCGCGCGCAGGGGAGCGGTCTCCAGCAGCCAGGTCCAGCCGATGCCGCCGAGCGCCCGTCCGGCCACACCGTGGCCGGTCAGCCAGCCCCGGGGGCGCAGCGCCCGCCACACGTCGCGGCGCAGGCGGTAGACGTCCTGCGGGCCGGTGGCACGCCACAGGGCCTCGAGCGCGGCCGCGTCCAGCCCGTGCGCCATCGCGGCGACGTTCAGCGCGCCCGCCGAGGTGCCCGACAGGATGGTGGGGCGAAGGCCCGCCTCCTCGATGGCGGCCACGACCCCGGCCTCGAAGGCGCCGTTCGCGCCACCGCCCGACAGCACCAGTCCCACGCGCATCCGCTGGTCACCTCCTGCCGGCGCCGACGCTAGTCACCCCGGGCGCGTGGGCGCGGCGCGCGGCGGTAGAGTTGGTCCCGAGGCCCCGGACCTCGGAGGATCCCCGTGGCCGGTCCCCGCACCGTGCAGCTCGGTCAGTTCACCGAGGAGAACGCCGAGCGGATCATCGCCGCGCTCGAGGACGCCGGCATCGTGTGGTGGCACAAGCAGCACGGCCGCTTCGTCCAGCTGCTGTCGGCCGCCGACTGGGGTGTGCGCGTCTTCGTCGAGGTGGACCGGCTCGAGGAGGCGAAGGCGCTGGCCCGTGAGATCGTGCCCGAGTGGTGATGCGGCGCCGCGGTGACGGTGGCTCCAACGTCGCCTTCAAGGGGGACGTTCCGAAGATGGTGCTCGGGCTGGTGCTGTTCAGCCTGGTCCTGAGCGCGGTGCTGTGGTTGGTCGGCGAGGCCGACCGTGCCGCCGAGGACGACGGGGTGACGCCCGCGGCGCTGGCAGCCTGCGAGGGCTGGGAGCGGGTGCGGGACGACCTCGAGGGCGACCACATGCCGCGCGACGATCAGGTCGATCGCGTCCGTGAGATCCACGCCCTCGCCGAGCGCAGCGGGATGCGTGCCGGCGTCTTCGAGGTGATCGCCGACCGGCTGGAGCAGGACGTGCCCCTCGGCGACGCGCCCGAGCAAGCCGACCGCCAGTGTGCACAGCTGACGGAGGATCAGCCCGCGTCGGTGGGCCGCTGATCGGAGGGGGAGCGCCGCGTCGCCGCGATGTCGTCGCGCAGCGTGTCCGCCCGGGTGACCCACAGCCGCGCCGGCCGGCGCCCCTCGACCTCGAAGGTCACCAGCCCTGCACGGCTGAAGGGTCGTCGCGCGCTCACCCGCCAGGCATCAACCTCGGCCAGCTCGACCTCCAGGCGCCGGCGGGTCCACCAGCCACCTCGTGGGGGTCGCAGGCGGGCATCGGCACCGAGCTGCAGCTCGAGCTGGCCCACCTCCTGCTCGTCGAGGTCGTGGACGCCGCCGGCGGGCTCGTGGTCGCAGGCCTGGAAGCGCAGCTGCCCGTCGGCGATCCACGCATGGCCGGGGATGGCGTCGATGCGCCAGCGCCAGCGCGGCCAGCTCACCCGTGCCTGGACGTGGGGCGCGTGCAGGGCCGGGACGGCACCGTCGGCGGGTGGCGTGACGTCGACGGGTGGCCGTGTGAGCCGGCGGCGCGCCCAGTGCGGGAGCAGGTGGCGCGGCGGTGCCATCGAGACGCCGACGATCACCACGAGGTTGGCGATCAGGAACGCGGCCACGCTGGTCACCCCGCCCTCGCGGCCGGGAGCCAGGGCCTGGGCGCCGCGCAGCAGCGGGCCGAGCAGCAGCGGTGTCGCCGCCGCGACCACGGGGAGCGGCCAGAACCCCAGCCACAGACGGTCGGCGCAGAACCACGCCCGGAAGCGACCGCTGACCACCACCCAGGCGTAGGCGACCACCCCCGCGTACAGGAGCAGGACCAGCGGGTCGAGCAGCAGCAGTGACATCGGCGTCGCCTTGCGCTCAGGTGGGGGCGGCCAGCGTGCGGCGGGCGTCGTCCGTGCACCACAGGCGCCAGAGGAGCTCGGTGCTGGTCTCGCCGGGCGCCTGGGGCGCCCGGCGCCGTTGGCCCGCGTAGGCGAACCCCAGCCGTCGCGGGATGCGGCCGCTTCGCTCGTTGGCCCGGTCGTGACGGATCTCGAGGCAGTCCACCTCCCCGAGGGCGACGGCCTCGGCGCTCAGCAGCCGCACGCTGCGGGTCGCCAGGCCGCGTCCCGCATGGGCGGTGTGGACCCAGTAGCCGATCTCCAGCCGTCGTGGGTCGTCACGCAGGTGCAGCCCGATGGCGCCGGCGAGGGCCTCGCCCTCGACGATCGCGTAGCCGAAGTCGGTGCCGTGCTCCCGCGCGCAGTCCATCTGGTCGAGGAACGCCGCCGCGTCCTCGGGACCGTAGGCACGGTGCGCCCAGGGCAGCCAGGGGTGCAGCTCCTCGAGGGACTCCAGCACCGCGGTCAACAGGGTCGGACCGTCCGCGGGCCGCCACGCGCGAAGGGTCAGATCACCCTCCTCGAGCAGGTCCGCCGGGAGCCTCGACAGCGGTGGGCACTCGATCATCAGGCCGCTGACGGTACTGCCTCCGCCGACGCCGTAAGGTGCGGCCGCGCGGCGCGGTCGCATGGTCGGCGCTCGGCAGAGGACGGGCATGGGGGACACGCAGGGCGATGACCCCCTCGATGCGCTCGTCGACGGGGTGCGTGGCGGCGACCGCGAGGCGATCGCGGCGGTCTACCTCGAGGTCGCACCCGGCCTGCGGGGCTTCCTGCTGCGGCGGGTCGCGCACGGAGGCGTGGCCGACGACCTCGTGGAGCAGACCTTCGTGGAGTTGCTCGAGGGCCACCGCCGGCTGCGCGGTGACGGGCGGGCGCTGCGCGCCTGGCTGTATCGCGCCGCGCGCAACAACCTCGCCGACTGGCGCAAGCGCGCCGAGCGTCGCAGTGACCACGAGCTCACCGACGTTCGCGCGGCCACGCTGCCCGACGCCGCCGGTGGCCCGGAGGAGGAGGTGCTGGCCGCCTCGAGGGACCCGCAGCTCGTGGCCGCGCTGGCGCAGCTCACCGAGGAGCAGCGCGACGTGGTGGAGCTGCGGCTGGTCGCCGGGCTCCGGGTCGCCGAGGTGGCCGCGCTCACCGGCCGCCGCGCCGGTGCCGTGCGGGCCATGCAGCACCGGGCCGTCACCCGGCTGGCGGAGCTGCTCGCGCCACCCTCGCCGTGAGCGCGCGCCGCACGGGTTGGCGCCCAATGCGTGCTGCCCCGTAACGCGGCGCCCATCTGGCTCGCCTTTGTTGTGAGCGCGGTCGCGGTGCGGTGCCGCAGGCCGGCGGAGCGACAGGAACCCCGATGGGCACGCGACGGGAGCACGGGAACGACGGGTACGACGAGCGCGAGGTCGAGCAGCGACTGCGCGCGCTGGCCGACGAGCCCCTGCCGGCCTCCACCCGCGAGCGCCACCTGGCGCGGCTGGGGCAGACACCTCCGGCGGCCGGCCGCGCTGCCCGGCGCGCTCCCTGGCGCGGGGGACGGGTGCCGCGACGCGCCGTCCCGGTGCTGGCGGCCATGGTCCTGCTCCTGGTGGTCAGCGGCGGCGGTGCGGTCGCCGCGGCGCAGGACGCGACGCCCGACGACCCCCTGTACGGGGTCAAGCGGGCCTCCGAGGAGGTGTGGGTCGCGATGCCCCGCGGCTCCGAGCGCGCGGCACAGGTCCAACTGACCCTGGCGATGCGCCGCCACGGCGAGGCGATGCGGGCCCCCGACCACGCTGAGCGCCTGCTCGCGGCAGGGGCCGAGCACGCCGAGAGCGCCGCCGAGGAACTGCCCGAGGAGACCATCGAGACCTTCCAGCGGCTGCTCGGTGACGGCGAGGAGTCCCTGCCGGGCCACGCCTCCCCACGGGCGCACGCGGCCATCCACCGCAACTGCGTGCGCTTGGCCGAGCGGCACGGGTTCGATCCGGAACCCTCGGGTCCATGCGGCGAGGCGCCTGCGGGCGGTCACCCCGGTCGCGGGATGGGCGCTGACGGTCACCCCGGGCGGGGGATGGGTGACGGTCACCCCGGTCGCGGGATGGGTGACGGCCACCCCGGTGGGCCACGTGATTGGGCCGAGGGCGAGCGGCCCGGCTGGGGTCCCGACGGTCGGCCCGACGACTACCCCGAGGATCAACCACCCCCGTGGGCTCCCGGCGCGGAACGTGGCGAGGGCGACCCGGACGACGAGTGACCTAGTACTGCGCTCCTTGACCGGTCGCGCGAAGGGCGATGGCCGAGGGGACACGATGTGTCTGGGCGCTGGGCGCAGTCGGCGTCTCGGTAT